>CANCPA010000222.1 GCA_947379895.1 Chitinophagaceae bacterium
TATCGTTTTATACTAATGCTCAAACTTTAGTTGCCACAAAGAACGATTCGGTAGATGTGATGCGCAGTAATGGGAAAATATTTGTAGTAATGGCGGTGATATTAATCATCATGACAGGCTTTTTTATCTATCTAATAAGCGTTGATAGGAAAATAAGTAAACTAGAAAAGGAAAACAACTAACCACTAATAACTAAAGAGATGTATAGTTTTTTTGAAAGTGTAGAAAGAAGTTTTGATAAAGCAGCATTGCTTACCAATTGGGAAAAGGGAATATTGGCTCAAATAAAAGCCTGTAATAGTATTTACAGCATGAGATTCCCTGTGAAGATGGATGACGGGAGAATAGAAGTAATTGAGGCATATAGAGTGCAGCATTCTCAGCATAAAACGCCTTGTAAAGGAGGGATTAGGTTTAGTAGTGAGGTAAATCAAGACGAAGTAATGGCCTTAGCGAGTCTGATGACTTATAAATGTGCCATCGTAAATGTGCCTTTTGGTGGTGCTAAGGGAGGAATTAAAATTAATCCTCGAAACTATAGTGCTTATGAACTAGAAAAAATTACCCGTCGTTATACTTCTGAATTAGTTAAGAAAAATTTTATTGGTCCCGGCATTGACGTTCCTGCCCCAGATTATGGAACAGGAGAAAGAGAAATGTCATGGATATTAGATACTTATCAATCCCTAAAACCCGGAGAAATAGATTCGGCAGGTTGTGTGACAGGGAAACCAATTTCGCAAGGAGGCGTTCATGGACGAAAAGAAGCCACAGGTTTAGGAGTTTTTTTTGGAGTTCGTGAAGTATGTAATATGCCAAACGTCATGCAAAAAATTGGATTGACAACAGGGATTAAAGGAAAAAATGTAATCGTTCAAGGACTCGGTAATGTTGGCTATCACTGTGCTAAATACTTCAGAGAAAATGGAGCAATAGTCATTGCAATAGCAGAATACGAAGGTGCTGTTTATAATGAAAAAGGGATTAACGAAGAGGAACTCTTCAAACATAGAAAAGCAACAGGTTCTGTGCTAAATTTCCCTGACGCATCCAACATTCAAGTAAGTACTGAGGCACTTGAATTGGAATGTGATATATTGATTCCTGCGGCTCTTGAAAATGTTATCGATGGCAATAATGCACCAAGAATTAAGGCTAAGATAATTGGAGAAGCTGCTAATGGTCCTTTGACTCCTGAGGCTGACGCCATTTTTGCAGAAAGAGGTGTTATGGTCATTCCTGATATGTATTTGAACGCAGGAGGTGTTACAGTTTCCTATTTTGAATGGTTGAAGAATTTGAGTCATGTACGTTACGGTCGATTGGAAAAAAGATTTACGGAGAATATGAACCATCATATCTTATCAGAAATTGAAGAATTAACGGGTAAGAAAGCGAGTGATAAAGCTCATAAATTGATAGAACATGGTGCCGATGAGATTGACTTAGTATATAGTGGGCTCGAGGAAACTATGATTAGTGCCACACAAGAGATTATGGATATTTGGCTAAGTAATCCTTCTATTCCAGACATGCGTACTGCCGCATATGTTTGTGCAATTAATAAAGTGGGGGTAGCTTATAAGGAATTAGGGATTTTCCCTTAGATAGTACTTAGTAGTTTACCACAAGGAAAACAAAGAAAAAACAAGGAACACAAGGTTTTATCATGTTAACATTCAGATTAATCTGTTATTAGAAATTTTGTTTTTCTTGTTTACTTAGTGCTAAAAGCTCCTGTTGTAACGGGAAATTAATATCAATGCCAAAGAATAGCTGAAATGAATCATTTTCTTTCACAAATTCTTTGGCATTGCTGTTTTCAAAATATTTTGATTCCTTACTTCTAGCTATTATTACGGTTGTGCTATTACTTCATAAAAAAATATTTAACTGTTGTACTCCACAAACTAGGGATAATTGTATTAATTGTTGAGTGTAATAATGATTGCATATAAACACCATAAAGTTTAAAATGAATAAAATGACACCTTGTATCGGCTATCAAAAAGGTTCTAGAAAGAATAATTGGACTAAAAATCGATTTATACTGATAATACTTCTACTATTGAGTTATGGTATGATAAATATTAATAGTGTAAATGGACAATCTGTTCTTGAAAAAACCTTTTCAGTAAATGTCAAGAATGTTAAATTAAAAAACGTCATCTCTGATGTTCAGAAACAAACAAGCGTTAGTTTTTCTTATAGTGCTACGGCTATAAATGTAGAAAAAGTGGTTTCTTACAATGCAACGAAGATGAAATTGTCTGATTTCTTACAAGACATTCAAAAAAAATACGGCATTAATTTTAAGGTAGTAGAAAATAGAATTATCCTATTCAAGGCGAATACAACAAGCAATGATGAAAAAATAGAAATTAAAACCGTACAATCTGAAATTAGTACTGATACCAAATTGGTGAAAGGTATTGTAACTAATGAAAAAGGTGAAACAATGTCAGGAGTGACTGTATTAGAAAGAGGGAAAAATAATGGGACTTCAACAAACGAAAAAGGTGAATTTTCTATAAAGATTACGAGTAAAAAACCTACAATCATCTTCAGTTATACTGGATTTCAAGCTAATGAATTGTCTGTTGTTCCTGATATGGGTTTATTGAAAGTAACATTGAATCAAACTGTAAAATCTCTGGATGATGTGATTGTTATCGGTTATGGAACCATCAAAAAGAGTGATTTGACAGGTTCAGTTTCGAAGGTGAAATTTGAAAATGCTAATCAAGAAACATCTAGTTCTTTTGAACAACTATTACAGGGAAAGGCAGCAGGGGTTAATATTACACAAACTTCTGGCGACCCTGGTTCAGGAATCGTTTTTAACATACGGGGATCAAATTCATTAGGGGCTAATCAGCCCTTAATCGTTATAGATGGAGTCCCAGTAGAATCGGATAACAATACCGTAAATGGAAAAACTGGTGCAGACTATTGGACTAGTCAACAACAACCTACCAATGTATTAGCAAGCTTAAACCCAAACGACATTGAATCAATTGAAATTTTGAAAGATGCCTCTTCAACTGCCATATTTGGTTCAAGAGGGGCTAATGGTGTAGTCATGATCACTACTAAAAGGGGAAAGGCAGGCAAGGATAGGTTATCATACACCTACCGGAATGACGCTTCTCAACTTTCTAAAAAGATTGCAGTATTAAATTCTAAAGACTTTGCTACCTATGCAAATGAAGCTGCCTACAATTCAGATTCGACCTTAGGTCATTTTAGCAAATTTACTAGTGGGAAAATTGATAGTGCTTTAAATATTTTTTGGCAGGATATGATTTTTGCAAGGTCATCTTCACAAGACCATCAACTCTCTTTATCAGGTGGTGATGACAGAACTAAATATGCCATAAGTGCTAACTATTCTGACATTATTGGAGCGGTAAAAAACACTTTTTTTAGAAAAGAAGGCATTTCTTTTAATTTAGATAGGCAATATTCAAAAGATTTCAAAATAGGTATTACTACTAAATTAAACTTATCCGATAATAGACAAGGATTGCAATCAACAAATCATCCCATGCAAGGAGGTTCCGTTATTTCTACTGCATTACGATCTTCTCCTTTAGGTAACCCTTTTACAATTGATGGAGAGATTAATACATCCTTACAATACAATCCTGTATCTGTTGTGGCTAATTCGGTAAGCAAGACATCAGGTTCCATGATATTGGCAAATTTATTTGGAGAATATAGTATCATTCCTAATGAATTAAGATTGAAAGTGAGTGGTAGTGTCAATCAAAACTTAACTAATAGTTCTACTTATTGGGGGAGAGGAACAGTAACAGGCGATGCTGTAGGAGGTCAGGCCTATAAAGTAGATAATAAAAATATTAACTATTTAACAGAATATACGCTCAATTACACTAAGATGATTCATGCAGGCCATAGGATCAATGCCGTAGCAGGATATACTTCTCAAAATTGGGCATCAAGTGCTAATGGATTAAATGCCAAAGGGTTTCCAAATGACGATTTAGGCGCTGATGGATTTGCTTATGCAACTAACATCCTTAGCTTACCCGTTACAAAATTGCAGAAATGGCAGCTTCAATCTTATTTGGCAAGATTCAATTATACTATTAATGATAAATATTTAATGACTCTTACAGGGCGTACAGATGGTTCTTCAAGATTAGCACCTGGTCATAAATGGGATTTCTTTCCCTCTATTGCTTTAGGTTGGAATATTTATAAAGAACATTTCTTAAGTAAATTATCATTTATATCAAACGCTAAAATTAGAACTAGTTATGGTTTCTCTGGAAATCAAAATATAGGTGTGGGCTCTACTCAGGCATTATTAATCTCTAGTAGGGCTGCCACCGGATACGACACTTTAGTAAGTGGAGAGACCATTAATACTTTTGCAAATCCTAAACTTCATTGGGAAAAAACCGGACAATTGGACATTGGATTTGACATTGCCTTCCAACAAGATAAATATCAACTAACCATTGATTATTATAAAAAAACGACAACTGATTTATTATTATCTCTACCAATACCTTCGGATAACGGATTTTCAACCTATCCAACTAACTTGGGTAAGGTGGAGAATAGTGGAATTGAAATTGAAGGAAATGTTCGTTTCGCATTAACAAAAAAACTGAGTTGGAGAATTGCAGCTAATGTAGCATTCAATCAGAACAAAGTAATCAATTTAGGAGAAAATGGACAAATAAATGGTAGTACACTTTTACCAACATCATTAGACCAATATGGCACAATTGCAATTCCAGGTCATGCAATTGGTTCCTTTTATGGATATCGCACTATTGGAATCTATCAAAATAAAGCTGAAATTGCCAAAAGCCCAATTGATGCAATAAATCCTACACCGGGAGATATAAAATATGCTGATTTGAATGGAGATGGAAAAATTGATGCTGATGATAGGACAATTCTAGGTAATCCAAATCCTAAATATACTTTTGGGATAACCAATACCTTCAATTTCAAGGCATTTGAATTTAGTTTTTTTATACTTGGAAAGATAGGACAATCTGTTCTGAATCTGAATAGGTATTATAGCGATGGTTTGGTTTATAGTACTTCTGGAAATTTAAGACAAGAAGTTTGGGATAATCGTTGGAAAGGAGAGGGTACAAGTAATTACTACCCTCGCGCTAAAACAACAGGTTCGCTATTTGATAAAAGATTAAGTGACCGACTTGTTGAAGATGCCTCTTTCATTAGGTTAAAAAACATAAGTTTATCTTACAACTTTAATGTTAAAAGTATAAAGTATCTCAATTCTCTAAAAGTATTTGCAAATGCAACCAATCTTTTCATTATTACAAAGTACAAAGGCTTCGATCCTGAAGTGAGTGGATTTGGTTTGAATGCAATCAATCAGGGTGTAGATTTTGGTACGATTCCTCAATACAAAACATTTTCTTTCGGCGTAAACGTTGGATTTTAATTATTTTAAATTTAAAGTTTTACAAAACTTGTTCCATTTAGCATTAATCACCATTTCATAATTATACAATGAAAAAGTTTATATACCTTCTTAGTATTTTAAGTATCACCTTTTTAGGGTGCAATAAGAATTTGGATGAATCAATTTATGATACTCAAACACTAAATTCTTCAGTCAATTCGACAGCTGAGGTGTTGAAAATAATACAAGGAAATTATGGTAATTTCCAAGGTACTGATTTATATAAAAAAGAATTATTGAAACTACTCGAACTTGCAGCCGACGATATGGGTTCTACATCTCCTGAAATGCAGGTATATGCAAATAAAATTTATGATGCAACCTCATCTTCTATTTCAGCAGCTTATGGTGCTTACTATTCTAATATTCATAACTACAATTATCTTTTATCCAAATTGCCTACAATCAATACAATTTCAGGGACAGACTCTACATTAAAAATTCGTGAAGAGGGGGAAATACGTTTCTTTAGAGCTTTATGCTATTTCGATTTGGTACGACTCTTTGGTGATGTTCCACTTCGAACAGAAGCCACCACAAATACGAGTAATTTTTATGTTCAAAGAAGTCCATTAGATTCAGTTTATGCACTAATTTTTTCAGACCTAAATAGGGCATCAAACATTCTTTCCTACAAAAGTAGTCCCGATGGAATTGGCTTAACCAATAAGGGCGCTTCTCAAGCATTACAAGCACTTGCCTATCTTACTTATGCTAATAATTTGGAAAGAAGAGGTAAAGATTCCAAAGCATATTATAAAACAGCCGATAGCTGTGCAACAATTGTCATAAAGAGTGGCGGTTATAGCTTACTTCCTAATTATGCTGAATTATGGAATGTTGAAAACGAATCAAATGCCTACGGTAGTGAAATAATTTTTGGTATCAGATTTACAAGAGACAGAGTTGTTGCCTCAAGTAATTCTCAGGGTTCAGAATATCCTATTCGTTTCATGCCTTCTACAATGGGCGGAGTTACTGGAAATCAAACGAAAGCAGTTGTAGGAGGTTTAGGTACAGGAAGTGGCAGCTACAAGGTGCACCCTTGGTTTTATGATTATTACACCTCTGGCGATTATATAAATGACTACCGTGGAACGAGTACTTTCTTAACAAGTTGGAATATTACTCCTACCTCAGCTACAAAATATGTATCCTATCCTTCTATTACTTCAAACTCAAAAGATACGCTTCCAAGTCAATTTCCTTATATTAACAAATACAAAGACCCAAAAGGACTTGATGCCTCAAATCATGAAAATGACTTTTTTGTTATGAGGTTAGCTGAAGTTTATTTAATCAGGGCAGAGGCGCAAAATGAATATTATGGAAGTCCAACTGCATCTCCAAATGCATTGTCTGATATCAATCAATTAAGGGCGAGGGCGAGAAATGCAAATAATACAGCCTCACCAAAAACGCTTCCAGTCAATGTTCCTTCAGGTCTATCTCAAAATGATTTTAGAAAGAAAATATTTGATGAAAGGGGTATTGAATTTTTAGGAGAAGGTAAAAGATGGTTTGATTTGGTACGTATGAAAGGTCCTGATGGAACAGGTACGATGTACGAATATCAATTCAAAACATTCTTGCCGTCACTACCTCAAGGTTTACCTGTTTATGATAGAGTTGCTAAAGCGTGGAGTTCAGGAAGAGTTGACCCTTTATCAATTGTTCCTTTTAATAGTAAGTTTTTGTTATTCCCAATTCCTCAATCACAAAGAGATTTGAATAACAAATTGACACAGAATAATGGATGGTAAAGAAGTTTCAGGTTATTGGTTACTTACTTGTTACAGGTTGCAGGATACTAGTTGCAGGTTTCTGGTTACTTGTAACTTGTAACTAGTAACCAGAAACCTATATCTTGTATCTCGCAACTTCTTTTCCACTTTTTGTTTTGGGTTTTAAATAAACATTTACTTTGAAATAATATTGCTAATTGAATGAGTAAATTATTTATATCGATTCTTTTATTATTTCTCTCTTTATGGGGGAACAGTCAAACTTTGTTTACAGA
>CANCPA010000223.1 GCA_947379895.1 Chitinophagaceae bacterium
TGATCGACAATTGGGAAGGTAGAATAATAGACTGTTCTATCTTTGAAAAAGTTTTGTTTTAATTTTTGCAGCTCTACAATGAATTTCTCCCCCTTATTATTATCACAAAAAATGTCATATACAGCTTTTCTGTCTGCATTAGTTAAACCCAATTTTTCCGTATTCTTGAAGGTGATGTCCGTTATTTTATTCTCTTGATTGAGTAAGGCATTGAGGAAGTCAATGAGTAATGGCTTTGAGGCCTCTTCGGCAAAGATTTTCTTGAAACCAAAATCGGTAAATGGATTAATGTACTTTCCTTGCATGACCTTCTTTTTATTAATCCTACAAACATAGCCTTTAATTGATGGATAATTGGAATTGTCTGAACTATGATTTTTGTGATTATGGTGATTGGTATGATTGGTAACATTGACATACTAATATTAATAGCAGTAGCAGAACTTGAAAGAAGTGTTTGCTAAAAGAATGGAAGTAAAAGGATTCTATATGGGATTTCTCCTTCTTAATAAACAGTAACAATCACTAATTGCCAATCATAAAAAAGCCCCGAAACATTCCTGCTCCGAGGCGTTATATAAATAAAAATTGATAACTAATCTTCTGTAGGTACCTTGTATCAAGTAACCTGAAACTTGAAACTATCAATTACCCCTTATGATTTCTTCCTATCTCTCAATTTCTTGATACCATAAGAAGCACCTGCTCCTAATAATAGGGTTATTCCACCATCGATTGGAGCTCCTGCACCGCCACCTCCACCGGGAGGAGTTGCTAATAATACGGTTGCTGTTAATAACATGCCTGTCATTAGAAAGGCTGATTGCAAAATTTGTTTCTTGTTCATAATTTTTTAATTGATAATTTTTAATTGATAATTGATATTCACAAACGAATCAACAATTACGAACTACATGCCGTAATTCGTAATTGATAATTCGTAATTGCTTTTATTTAATGACCACTTGCTTTACCACATTCGCTCCCTTGTTGTCCAATATCTTTACTACATAATGTAACGAAGTTGAACTTACAGGAATAGTTGTAGTAGTGCTTGTCATCATTGCCCTTGCAACTTGCTGACCAATCGTATTGTAAACAACAATCGTTGCTCCTGTTGTTGCAGGATTTGTCACTACAATATTATTTGCCTTTGCAAATACATTATAAGCAGCAGTAACATCTGTAATTGGTGCCTTAAATACCAAACTAAACCTGTTTGATGTTTCTGTAGCAGTTGTTGTGATAAATACCTCACCACTTGCCTTCACATCAGTAAGCGTACCATTGAAGGCATCTTTCAGATAAAGAGGCAGGCTAGTATTTTCTACTGCAATTTTCAAGGTGTAGTTTCCTGTCTTAGGTGTAGTAATCGTTAATGGTAGCACTGTTTTTTCGTCAAATAATTTGAGTGAATTGATAGCGGCCTTTACTCCATTTACGTCGAAGGCAATTGTTGGGTTACTTGCTTCAATAGGTTGAACCATCTTCCTTGATATTGAGGCTGCATTAAAATTCGTATAAGCTACTGCCTCATCTGATTCTCCACTTACTGCATCATTTACAGAAACTCTTATATGATTTGACACTGTATTTATTCCGAATATCGCAGGTGATAAATAAGTATAGTTTCTTACGCTATTATTGAAAGTCAATGTGCCACTAGCATTCACATACACAAAGAAACCTTGTGAGGAGTTAATGATATCGCCTGCACCATTCACACCGACTGTGCCATTAAACTCCTGCCATACCCCATTCTTGCCGCCTGTTGATTTCCACAAGTAACAAGATGCATCACCAAACAATCCAGGGTTGAGAGACTTCAACGCAGACCAACTGATTGGAGAAGGATAAGGATTACCCACTAAATTCCATCCACGAGGATCATTTGTGCCAGCAGTATGTGTGACAGGAAGAGTTATTGTACCACTATTTGGTGTACCAAAAGTATTTAAGGTTGGCAAGCTATTTAACCAAGCTGTAAACCCTTTGCCTACAGTTAATGAACCTGACAAGGAAGTATAGTTATAATAACCTGAATCTAATAAGGTAGTTGTATTTGCCACTTCATTATAAGTTTGTAAAGTCCCCACCTTACTTTGCACCCAAGCGGTTGCGTTATTTGCACCTGTAATTGGGAATGAGCTTGACCAGGTACTTACAGTAGCTCCACTAACAGGACTACTAAAATGATGATAACCATTAGCTCCACTAGTATAGTGTTGTATATATGCCTTTCCATTCAATGAACCACCGTTTTCTTGGATTAAGGCAGTACCCGAAGTATTTGAAACAAGGGTCAGTTTATCACTTGTACTCAAAGTACCGCTTGTAAGTTTCAAAACTGCTGTTACTGCAATCTTATCATTTGAAGTTGCTCCTACTGTATAATTACCTCTTACTTCCAAGTTGCGGAAAGTAGTATTACCACTAAGCGTTCCTGAACCAGCTAAAATTACCATACTAGAACCACCACTTGTAAACGTTCCATTATTGGAAAAGTCGCCTGACAAATTAATTGTACCATTGTTTGTAAGTGTAGCCCCTGTAGCAATTGTAATATTTTTCACTGTAACTGTCCCTGTAATAGTAGGCTTTCTAGATATATTAGCTATCACAACATCTGTATTAACGTCAGGAACGATGCCATTACTCCAATTGGCAGCATTATTCCAATCTGTACTTACAGAACCTGTCCAAGTAGCATATAAAGTACAAACATTTACTGTTAAATCCAATGTAGCAGCGCTATCACATCCCCCTGCATTAGTGAAATGAGCAGTTTGTGAACCTGCACTATTAAATGTTAATCCATTCCAAGAATATGGCAAATCAGTTGTACAAATAGTTAAAGGGGTATTTGAAGAGGTAGGGGTACAAGCAGGTGTTACAGTTAAAGTAACAGCATTAGATGTAATTGTTCCCGCAGCATTTGTAAATACAGCTTGATATTGATTACCGCTATTACTCAAGTTTGAAGTAAAACTATAGGTAGTATTTGTTGCTCCATTCACATCGGACCAACCGCTTCCTGTATTCACTTGCCATTGAACTGTGGGTGCAGGTATACCACTTGCCGTTGAAGTGAAGCTTGCAGTTGTTCCTTCGATCACACTTGAATTTGAAGGTTGAGCCGTAATTGCTGGGGTAACTTGAACGGTAAGAATTGCTACCGTTGAAGTTACTGAACCATAACTATTTGTCAAAACTGCTTGGTAACTTTTATTATTATCTCCCAAAGTAGCTGTAAAGCTATAAGTAGCATTGGTAGCCCCACTAATATTTGACCAACTTCCTCCACTATTTGTAGATACTTGCCATTGAATGGTTGGTGTTTCAGAAACAGCTGTTCCAGCTACAGTAAAAGAGGCAGTATTGCTAGCAACTACAGTCGCATCTAACGGATCAGTGGTGATATAGGGTGATAAATCTCTTAATGAAACACCTGTAGCGGTATAATTTATTTTAAGACTATGACCGTTAAAGGTTGTAATAGCACCATCAGCCAAACCAGTAAAAGTGCCAGTAAGACTTGTTACATTCACAATATTAAATGCAGTACCTCCCGTAGGAACATAGCTGCCACTCAATGCCAATGATGTTCCTGTTAAATCAACAGATCCTGACACCCTTAATTGGGTATATCCCGTTTTTGCAACACTGCTATTGATAGCAATATTAAGTGGGGTAGCAGTCCCAAAGCTTAAAGTCTTAGAACTTATAGTCATATCTGTTCCGTTAGAAATTGCAGAGACACCCGTTCCATATAAATTCACATCACTCGTACCAGTTACTGCACTACTGATAGTGATTGCACCTGTATTTGCATCACCATAATTCACTTTACTACCCGTAATTAAACCAAACTCGGTAGGACTAATATACATACTACCTTTTACATCCGTACTTGCAGTACCAATATTAAAGTTAGTACCATTCGTCAATTGTTTGATATTAACCACGTTAGCAGCACCCGCAGTTACTGTATTTCCTGTTGCTGCACTAAAGCTATTTCCCTTGATAGTAATATCCCCACCATTTGTGGCTGTTGTGATAGAACTTGTTGAAGCTAAGGACACAGCCAAACTATTAGAAGAACCTCCTTCTGTAGCATTCACAATTATATTTCCACCACCCGAAGTCAACGTTCCTGTACTCATCATCAACCCATAATTAGTATTCCCAGTGCCTGCACCACCTGCACCATTAATTGTTACCAATCCTGAACCACCCGAAGTAATTTTTCCATTACTATTTATTTGTACTCCATAGTTGTTGGCACGTGCACCATTTCCTCCACCATTACCTGTAACCGTTACCGTACCATTTCCACCCGATGTAATTTGAGCATTAGCACTAGAAACCTGTACCCCAATATGCCCATTACTTGAAGTTCCAACATCGCCTATACCTGCATTACCAGTTACTGTAACATTACCATTACCCCCACTTTTTATTAATGCATTGTTTATTGAAACCCCATGTTGATTATTGCCCGCAGTTGCTTGAGGTCCAGTACCAATAACTGTTACATTTCCACCTCCCGATGTAATAGTAGATAAATATGGAGAAGTGCCTAGACTAACATAAACCCCATAGTTTTGCTGCCCATTTGCACTACCACCTGTACCATTAACAGTCACTGAACCATTACTTCCTGCGGTAATTACACCTCCAAGATTTGCATATACACCATAGTTATTTGCAGCAGTCCCGCTTCCTCCACCTGTACCTGTAATAGTTACGTTGCCAGTTTCACTAGTAAAGTTTGCTGGATAGTTTACTGTATTTACAAGAGGAGCTCCAGTTACAATAACACCAAAGTTAGAACTACCTGTTCCAGATGCATTACCACCTTGACCCGTGACTGTTAGGTTACCACTACCAGTTGCGCTAATTAATCCAGCATTATAAACGCCATAATTACCTGTGCCAGTGCCATTTCCACCACCAGTACCATTGACAATGACACTTCCACCACTTGAGGTGATTCTATTGTTATATAAAGTAGTCCCATTTTTTGCAGAAAACACAGTTACATTTACTCCATAGTTATTACCACCTGTTCCACTTGGTGAAGTATTTCCCCCAGTACCAGTAACCCTAACTGTGCCTGTACCCCCGGCTGTTATATAACCACCTGGATCTACAGAAACTCCATAATTACCTGAACTACTGCTAGCAGCAGATGAGCTTGCATTTCCGCCTCCACCAGTACCTGTAACTGTCACATTGCCACTACTTGAACTAATATAACCCTCTGCTTGTCCACTACCCCCACTTCCTACAGATACGCCTACATTGTTGATACCAGAAGTACCTGTATTGTCACCACCATAACCTGTTACACTAACATTTCCACTGCCTCCAGCTGTAATGAAACTACCAGAACCAAATCCAATTCCATAATTATTATTACAATTATATCCACCTCCTGTACCAGTTACATTTACATTCCCTCCATTAGAGGTAATACTTGCTAAACTAGTTAGTATTACACCTCTGTTAGTGTTGCCAGGTGCGGGCTTTCCTGCTGCCGGGATACCGCCACCATATCCAACCACTGTTACATCTCCACTGCCTCCCGCTGTAATTATAGCACTAGAAGTGATATAAACACCTTCACAACTAGATGCCCCGCTCCAACTATTTCCCCCATATCCTGTAACAGTCGCAGTACCAGTACCTGTACCTGTTGTAATTTTTCCTGTGGCACCTTGTAAAATGAGACCAAAACCAAATTGCTGATTTGCATTCGCATAACCATGACCTGTTACTGCAACAGAACCATTTATACCAGAACTAATCGTTCCTTGAAATATTTCGACACCATTATTGTGATACCCAAGTGTGTCGCTGCCATCTGCTGTACCATTTACAGTAACTAAACCTGCGCCACCTGAGCTAATCAAAGTATTTGAACCACATAGATAAACACCATCAGAATGGGTATCTCCACTACTACCTGCTGAGGTTGGATTAGTAATATGTCCCCCTGTACCATTGACGGTAACTTTACCATTACCACCCGAAGTGATTGTACCACCTTGTGTAGAACCTGAAGTGGATGGCCCTCCTAAAACAACCCCAATATTAAGCATCTTGTCCGTGTAGGTTGCCGCTGTTGAATTTGCCCCATAACCATTTACTACTACATCTGCACCATTTGAAGTAATTATAGAAGTAGCACTACCACCAACATTATATACAAATACCCCCTGACCATTAATAGTTCCATCCACACCTGTGTAACCATATCCTTCAATAGTAGTGGTTCCAGTAGTTCCACCCTTGATTACACCACCCGTCACAACGGCAATACCCCTATTATCATAGGTCGCTCCAACGCCAATACCTCCACGTGCACGCATCGTCAATTGTCCAGTTCCTGTAATTTGAACAGTAGCAGCAGTCACTTTGATACCCGAATAAGCAAAAGTATTTGGTGTTGCTTGCATATTCGCACTCAAATAAATATTTCCATTAACAGTACTTAAACTAGATGCAGAGCTAAAAGCTATATTACCATCAGTGATGACACTAATTCCAAAACCTGAAGTAAAACTTGTTGTTCCATTAAATGTAGTAATTCCTGCGGTATGACTTAATACTACACTCATACTATCAGAAAAGGCATTTACGCCACTATTTGCAAAAGTTACTGCTGCACCTGCTGCTGCATCAACTATTACAATTTTGTTATAAGCTGTAAGTCCAGCTGCACCAAGCGTTAAAGTAGTCGTACTAGCGGTAGTACCTGCCCCTCCCCCAGACCAGGTATTACCGGCAGTTCCTAAAGTAAATGTGTAGCTTGTACCTGCGGATGCAACAGAAAGTGCTGTACTAGCAGCGTTTAAGGTAATAAAAAAGGTTGTTCCTGAACCTGAATAGGATGCCGTTGTTAGTGGTGGAGCACTTACTTTATTTGTACCTGCTGCCTTTAAATCATTAAACCCTAAAGCCAAAAACAAAATGACTGCAATAGCAAATGAAGACTTGCAGGCATTGACAAATCGCTTTGTTCCATCAAAATTGAATTTGGAATTAACCACTTCAGCAATCTGCTGATTTGTACAATTGTAAAACATCTTTTTCATAAATTTAATTTTTCATTGCAAGCAGTTAACGTAAATCAGGGTATTATTTTCAAAAACTAGCTGAATTATAAATAATTATTAAACCATCAGCCAATTAAGAAATTGAATAATCACGAGAAAGAAATGAACTGTTTTATAATTAATCATACAAGTTTATACAAATAAAGAACACGAGAAACCAAATGTCACAAATTAGCCCAAAAAACTAAAGAAAATCATCAATACTACTACAAAAAAATAGTTGTCAATAGATATGAACCCATTATTATTACACTCAAAACCTAATTCTTAACTTCCCAAAGACATAAAAGAATTTTAGGATTTACGGATTATCGGGTTTATCTA
>CANCPA010000224.1 GCA_947379895.1 Chitinophagaceae bacterium
GGAGATATGGCGGAAGAATTGCCAATTGCAAAATCTACTTTATCACAACACCTCAACGAACTTAAAAAGGCAGGACTCATTCAAGGCGACATTACCCCACCTACCGTAAAATATTGTATCAATAAAGAAAATTGGAATCTTGCAAGAACGTTATTTAATAATCTGCTGAAATAAATCTGATTTTCTGATATGGATTTTTTACCACAAGGTACACTAAGAGAAAGCACAAGGAAAACAAGGTGGCTTTGACTTTTATCATCTTAAAAAAGGATTCATCATAAAGTTTCATTAAAAGAGTTTCAAACATTGTTCGTAAAGAAACGAATCGAATCATATTGTTCGTATGTTTGCGAACTGAATTATAAAATACTTAGGTTATGAAACAAATAAAAGTATTAGGTACGGGTTGCTCAAAGTGCAAAACCACCTACAATAATGTGTTGGAAGCTTTGAAACAGACTGGTATCGAAGCAGAAGTGGTAAAGATTGAGGACATTGAAGAAATGATGAAATACAATGTATTGACAACACCCGTATTGATGATTGATGGGGTGGCGAAAGTCAAAGGCAGGGTGGCTGAAATAAAAGAAATAAAAGAATTGCTAATTAATGATGCCCCTATCCCCTAAAGGGATAAATATTGCATCCTTTAAAAGGATTGTTTCTTTTCACTTTTCACAATCACTTCAAGAATAGAGTAAAAATATAATAAGATGAATACTGAACAAACATTGGTAAAAGAAATTTGCCCAACTTCAACACAGGCATGGATAAAAAACGGAGCATTATTGGTAGATGTTAGGGAGCGGGAAGAAGTAGCACAACTTGCTTATGATGTACCCGAAATTGTGAACATACCTCTTAGTGAATTTGAAGAACGATACGCGGAAATACCAAAAGACAAGGAAGTTGTAATGGTATGCAAGGCAGGTGTGAGGAGTTTACGAGCAGCAGGATTTTTAATCAATCATGGTTATGATAATGTGGTGAGTATGAAACATGGTCTTGCTCGTTGGGTGCAAAAAGGGTTTCCTACAAAGGGGGATATTTCAGGAATCGTTTCATCATCGGCAAGTAGCAGTTGTTGCAGTACAGAAACAGATGCACCTCAAAATCATTCTTGTTGTGGGTCTTCGCATTAGGAAGAATTCAAGATTTTTTATACATCTTATTACCACAAAGTGTGAAAAGAAGGGGTTCTTGTTTCTGGTTAAATAACTTTTAGAAAAGAAAACAAAGGCTCAACACATAGTAACATAGCCACATAGAAAAGTGATAGTTTTTTTTCTATGTTTTATTAAAAAGTAGTTCACATAGGATGCTACTTCGTAGCATGGGGGAACGTCTTTTTGAAAGGAAGTTATATAGTAGACTCTAAGGCTCAAAGAAGCACAAAGTAATTAAGTGCAAAAGGATAGCACAAATTCAAATTAATTGAAGTGGAATAAAAAAATATCATCATGTTCGACTGGTTACAACATTTTGCCGACTGGCTCATTTATTCAGTCTTTGGTATTTCTGCCCAAACACATCTTGGTGAATCTTTAAATTTCTTCGTACTTGATACCATCAAGATTGCCATCCTGCTATTTCTGGTCACTATCCTTATGGGAATTGTTAACTCATACTTCCCGATTGATAAAATTCGGAATTTCCTAAGCCGTCATCAGATGTATGGATTGGAATATTTGTTTGCCTCTTCGTTTGGCGTAATTACCCCTTTCTGTTCTTGTTCTTCCGTACCTCTGTTTATTGGCTTTGTAAAAGGGGGAATCCCATTGGGAATAACTTTCACTTATTTGATAACTGCACCTTTGGTAAACGAAGTGGCAATTGCCATTTTTATTGGTGCATTCGGATTGAAAGTGACTGCACTATATGTTGGCACGGGCATTACACTTGGCATATTGGGGGGCTTTGTTTTAGGTAAACTAAAATTGGAAAAGCACCTGTCGCCTTGGGTTCAAAATATTATTACTAACGCAGAAACGGAAGAGGCTTTAGAAGAAGAAAAACAGACCTTATTTCAACGGTTTCCATTTATAATCAAAGAAGCTTTTGGCATTGTCAAGGGTGTATCACTCTATATTATTATAGGTATTGGCATTGGTGCTGCGATGCACGGATTTTTGCCTACTCACTTTTTTGAAGAATACATTAATAAAGGTCAATGGTATGCCGTTCCACTTGCTGTATTGATGGGAGTGCCGATGTACAGTAATGCGGCTGGTGTAATTCCAGTAATACAGGTATTGGTTGCAAAGGGTGTTCCTTTAGGGACGGCAATTGCATTTATGATGGGGGTGATTGGATTATCGTTTCCCGAAGCAATGCTGCTGAAAAAGGTGATGAATTGGAAATTGATTGCCATCTATTTTGGCACGATTGCCATCTTTATGATAATTTCTGGCTACCTGTTTAATATCATTTTATAACAATAAATATACATCAACATGAAAAAGTTAATCATTGCTTTATTTGCCTTCATGGCCTTAGTCAATACTGGTTTTAATGGCAAGGCTCAAACGCCAAAAACAGCTGTTGCTATTTCAACAATTGAAGTGATTCAGTTTCACTCATCACATCGTTGTATGACCTGCCTGAAGATAGAAAAACTGACAAGGGCAACGTTGGCAAACAGTTTTAAAACCCTACCATTCAGGTTATTAAATGTAGAAGAAAAGAAAAATGAAAAGGTGGCTGAACAGTTTCAGGCTACAGGAACAGCCTTGTTTTTATTTAACTCTAAAACTGGAAAGAAAAAAGACCTGACAGAATTTGCATTTATGAAAGCAGGAGATGAAAAGGTATTTGAAGTAGAACTAAAGAAGCAGATTGAAGACTTTATAAAAAGCTAATCATGGAATGGCTAAATAATCTTGCTCAAAACAGGGAAGCACCCTTATTTGCCGCCTTTGCATTGGGATTGCTTACGGCTATCAGCCCTTGCCCTCTAGCTACAAATATTTCAGCTACGGCGTATATAGCAAAGACTATCCGTCAAAAGCATTTCGTTTTGTTGAGTGGTCTGTTATACACGATTGGCAGGATGTTTACTTATTCCATAATAGGTGTAGTTATTTATTTTGGTGCAAGCAAATTTCAAGTAGCAAAACTTATACAGGGTAATGGCGAAAAGTTTGTTGGTCCGATAATGATTGTAATAGGTTTGATTATGCTGAATATTATTAAACTTGATTTTCTCTTTAAAGGCAATCTTACTGAAAAGCTTTCTGATAAATTCAAGGACAAAGGGTTGCTTGGTGCATTTTTGCTAGGAGTAGTATTTGCGTTGGCATTCTGCCCTTATAGTGGAGCCTTATTTTTTGCGATGTTGATTCCACTTACCTTATCGTCATCAGCAGGATTGATATTGCCAATCGTGTTTTCGATAGGTACAGGTTTGCCCGTTATCTTTTTTGCTTTTGTAATAGCGTATAGCATGGAGAAAATGGGCCTATATTTTAAGGCAATTACTTCGATAGAAAAAGTAATGAGGATATTGGCTGGTATTACTTTTGTGTTAACGGGTCTTTATTATATTAATATTTATTTGAAATGGATATAATGAAAAAAAGAAGTTGTACGTTGTACGTTTTAAGTTGTACGTTTTATGTTATACGTTATAAGTGATACGTAATACGTTTACCGATTTGAGTTATAGGTTATACGTTGAACGTTTTTAGTAACACACCCTTAATTGAAATATGAATTGTTTAATAATATTATAGTTGAATTATTGATGAACATAGAGAATAATTTGAAATAAAAGTAAAGAGTGAAACTTAATTACTTTAAAAAGTCGATGTACAAATAAGGGTATATTAAAATTGGAATTATGAAATACTTAGCACTATTTATATTCACCATACTTTTTTATGGACAAACATTTTCTCAATGTCCTGACAGTGCAATTGATTGCACAGGTCAATGTGGAAAGTTTATAGACCTTAATCAGGATAAGTTTTGCGATTATTCCATTCTTTCTATTATCAAAAGGAGTGAAGAAAATAACACCGTTCTTGTTGAGAAAAGACAAGATAAACCTGATGAAATTGCTCAAGAGGAACCGAGACAAAAAGTTCATCTAACTGTTGACAGTCCCAAAACAAATATTATCACAAAGAAAGCTGTTGCAAGTGAAAAGGGCTTGGCTGCATCAACAATTCCTACTTTATCACAGAATAACAATAAAAAGCCACTATCTTCTCAATCGCCTTACCATTTATTGAGTATCCTAATTCCATTAATGGCAGCCGCAATTTTTATGAAAATCTTACAGGTGAAAAATGTCATCAGGAATGTAACTTATACAAAGTTTTGGAATATCTTTTTACTTATAACTTTTCTTATAACAGCCATATTAGGAATGGTATTAGTAGTGAAAATTAATTATCATTTAGAAATTCCTTATCTGAGGTTCTATTATATTTTTCATGTGGATTTTGGGATGGCAATGACTATTATTGCATTTATTCACCTTTTATGGCATTGGAAATATTATTACAAGTTAGGCAAAGGGAAATAATATGAATTAACGAATAAATTTGAATTTATGAGTAGTTTTTGGAATGAACGTTACAGTAGTGAGGAGTATGTGTATGGGGAAGAACCGAATGTGTTTTTTGCAGAACAGATTGATAGAATGAAAGCTGGGACTATTATTTTGCCCTGCGATGGAGAAGGTAGAAATGGGGTATATGCAGCATCAAAAGGTTGGGTTGTGAATGCATTTGATATGAGTGTTGAGGGGAGAAATAAGGCTTTGCAATTGGCGAATAAGCAAAAAGTTAACCTTAACTATATTATTGAAGATGCAAGTATTATTGATTATCAGGAGAATAGTGCTGATGTTGTTGCATTCATCTTTTCGCATCTGCCTGCACCTGTCAGAAAGCAGATTCATGCTAAAGCAATTACTTGGCTGAAACCTGGAGGGAGAATAATTTTAGAGGTATTTAATCCTTTACAACTGCATAATAATTCTGGTGGACCTAAAGACATATCTATGCTTTGCACAGAAGAAATCCTTTTAGAAGACTTTGCAATATTGGATATAGAATTACTAATGAAAGTACAAACGGAACTTAACGAAGGAAAATACCATGAAGGGAAGGCCGATGTGATTCGATTTGTGGGAGTGAAGAAATAGAGTGCAGGACTAGATTGTATTTATTGAGCTTAGATTGTCTTCCTAATGATGGCATTATAAAATGAATCAAGAAGTTGTAGGTAATAAGTTTTAAGTATAGAATACACTTAATTGAGATAAGAGTTGTTCAATTTATTTTAATTAACTTCTTAAGTTGTATTTCTCTTTAAAAACATATCCTTTCTTTGTAAGGGTATTATTGAGTTTTATCAATTAGAATAATTATACGAACTATGTATTATTGTGCTAATTTTTTATTAAATAGTTTTAAGCATTTTCAATTATTATGGATATAGAATTAACAAATATCAAGGACAAATTTGGCGATATCTTCGAAACAGAACTTCTAAATCAATTAGAAGCAAAGTCAAAATATATTTCAATAAAAGCGGGAGTAACTATAATGGACATTGGTCAGATAGTTAGGCAGATGCCAATTATTCTTTCTGGTTCCATAAAAGTGACAAGGATTGATGAAAAAGGAAGGGAAATTTTGCTCTATTATGTTAATTCTAATGAGAGTTGTGCAATGACTTTTACCTGTTGTATGGAACATTTTCCAAGTGAAATAAAAGCGGTTGCAGAAGATGATGTAGAAATGCTGATGTTACCAATGTCAGTCATGGACGAATGGATGACGAAATACCCAAGTTGGAAGAGTTTTGTAATGAAAACAATCCGTTATCGTTTCAATGAATTATTAAAGACAATTGACCATATAGCCTTTCAGAAATTGGACGAAAGACTTATTTCTTATTTAAAAGACAAATCAAAGACTACAGGCTCAACACTTTTAAATATTTCCCACCAACAAATTGCTGAGGAATTAGCGACATCAAGAGAAGTAATTTCACGCCTTTTAAAAAAGCTGGAGAATGAGAAAAAGCTCCTTCTTTATCGCAACCAAATAAAACTGATGAAAGAAATGTAACTTTTGTTACTGACTTGACAATGCTACATACCTAGTTTTACTTTAATGATAGCAACTTCCATGTTGAGATTAACTATTAAATAATTAATAAAACACAAAGAATTATGAGCATTTTCAAAAATCTTTTCGGTTCAGGTACCGATACAAACTTTGCTGAAATGGCAGCAGCAGGAGCCACAATCATCGATGTAAGAAATCCCGATGAGTTTAGAGGTGGACATATAAGTGGTTCAATTAATATTCCATTGGGTAGCCTTTCCCAAAATATTTCAAAGATTAACAAAGACAAGCCAATTATCACTTGTTGTGCATCAGGGATGCGTAGTGCATCGGCAAAAAGCATTTTGACATCAAATGGTTTCACCCAAGTGTATAACGGCGGCGGCTGGTATGGACTACAAAATGAATTAAACAAATGAAAATAACTAAAGAACAAATAACAACAGGTTGGTCGTTAAGAAGAGTACTGTCTATTTTTTTAGGAGGGTTTATTATCTACAAGGCCATTATTACACAAGAGGCTTTAAGTGGTTTGTTTGGTGTTGTATTAATTGCAATGGGGCTACTTAATATTGGTTGTGCTAGCGGATGCTGTGGAGGAAGTTATAGTAACACACCCGTTCATAATCCTAATAACAGTATTCAAGATGTAGTTTATGAAGAAATAAAATAAGGTTGGTTTATTTTATTAGAATTGGAAAACATTTAGCTGTTTTGATTTACAAATATCGGTTAACCTAATGTTACTTTTCAGGAGGTTTTACCACAAGGGATACAAGAAAAAAACAAGGGACACAAAGGTTTATCATAAAATAGTTGAATCTGCATACTTATAAACTATAAACCCTTGTGTTTCATTGTAAAAAACTTTGTGTTCAAAATGATAAAACCTCCTAAGTAGTAACACCCTCATTACACTAGTAGATTAAATATTTTTTGTTTCAATTATTAAAGTGCAGTTTCAACCTAAGTGGTTGGCTGCATTTTTTAATTTAATAGCTTTACTTTTTTAAAAGTAACTATTGTCACAGTTGTTTGAATACCCTGCGGTTACTTTTGTGTCCTAACAAATAAGGATATGGGATTTACTAAACATTTAATTGGTTCACTCGGAATTATCTTAAGCATTGGATTATTAGCGACAAATTCCTTTGCACAAACTAACACTTCTCCACTTTCATTGGCAGATGCAATCAGTAAGGCTACACAAAACAATCGTGCCGTAACTCTTGCCAAATTAGATGAACAGGTGGCTGCATCAAACTACAAACAAACGGATGCTATTTATCTGCCACAGGTTGGACTTACTTACACGGCA
>CANCPA010000225.1 GCA_947379895.1 Chitinophagaceae bacterium
CTTTTTCAAAAAGTGCTGAAGTGATTTCTTCAAATTCTTCATCATAAATTCCACCAAATACTGATGTATCAAAATATAATCTTGGCCTCATAGTACAAAATTAAACAAGAATGATGTGATTGCATTATAATTCTCCCCGGCCAGGTTCCGGGCCAGGTTTTCACCAAAAAAGGGTTAAAAGAGGTGAATTATGAGAAATATTAATATATTTCAATCTTGTATTCTATTGATTATCAATAAAAGAAAAGGTATAGAATTACACTTGAAATCCTCATAATCAGGGGGTCCCTGGATCATGCCCAGGTGGGCCCACAGCTGAAAGGCAACATTATCAAGGGTTTATGCTGTTAAAGGCGTAGACCCTTTTTATTTGTATTTATGTCACTGCCATGTTTGTGCCAGGTTTTGCCCCACAACAGAGAGAAAAGAGCTTAGTATAGGTGTATAATTGGATTAATACAACTGTAGTGTAATATTAACACACAATAACATTTAAAGCCAGTTTACTTAAAAATAGCTGATTGCATGTGCTATTAAGAATCATTATGACCAAAGTCATACTCTGCTTTAAACGATGTACATAATTTTGTTAGTGAACACTTACTCACAAAGTTATAAAAATGAACACAATCTCAAAAAGGCAACTAGAAATAATACATGCAGCGGGTAAAATTCTAACCCAATCGGGTATACATGGGTTGACAATAAAAAATTTAGCTAAAGAAATGAAGTTTACTGAAAGTGCCATTTATAGGCACTTTGAAAGTAAAGAAGCCATAATAATTACAATGTTAAATTATTTAGCAGTTAATATGGATGAAAGATTGAGTAACGCTACAAAGGAAACAGATTTGCCAATAAATCAACTTGTGGTATTATTTCAAAATCAAATTTCTTTTTTTAAAGAAAACCCACATTTCTTGATATCTGTATTTTCAGATGGCTTACTTGAAGAAAGTGAGAAAATAAATAAGTGTATTCATGCTATTATGCAGGTAAAATCAAAACATATTGTTGAAATTATTAAAGCAGGCCAAGATCAAAAAGTGATTACAAACAAAGTAACTACGGACGAATTGACACATATTATTATGGGAGGATTTAGATTATTAATGTATAAATGGAGGCTAGCGAATTTCAAGTTCGATATAACATTAAGAGGGGAGAATTATATAAAGTCGATTTTAGAACTATTACAAATTAGATAATAATAAAAAATTGAAAATGAAAAAAATAAAATCAATTAAAGTAATTATGATTTGGATATTCTTTACCGTATTGAATACTCAAGTAATGGGGCAAGTGTGGTCATTAAATAAATGTCTCGACACTGCAAAATTGAATAATAAACAACTAGCAATTAGTCTTAGTGCTATTATAATAAGTGAGCAAAAGAATGATGAAGTTAAAGCTAATTTAATTCCTAAAGTAGCTATGAATGGGGATTACAAATACTATACCAATTTACCGTACCAATTAATGCCTTCGTCAATTTTTGGAGGTCCGGTTGGACAATTTAAAGAGGCGCAATTTGGAGTACCTACTAATATAAATGCAAACTTACAGTTTAGTATGCCAATTTTTAATGCTGTACTATATAACACTATATCAACGGCTAAAATTGCAACAGTATTTAGTAAACTACAATATCAAAAAAATGAAGACCAGTTGTTTTATGATATTACAAATTTGTATTACAACGCACAAATTTTAAAACAACAAGAAAAGTTTTTGGATGCTAACTTAATTAATTCAAATATACTATTCACTAATATTCAATTATTACATGAACAATTATTAGCAAAGAATAGTGATGTAAGTAGGGTTCAATTACAAGTTTCTCAATTGACAACCGCCAAAATAAATATAGGTAGCAAATATGAACAAGTATTAAATATGTTAAAGTTTTCAATGGGAATTTCATTACACCGTTTTATTGAAATTGATACTGCAATATTATTTCAGTCAATTAATGACATTAGTTACAGTAATAGTGCTGATATTAAATTAGCAAAAACACAATTTGAATTACTCAACAATGAACTTGTCACCCTTAAGTATTCAAAACTTCCAACATTGGCATTATATGGAACATATGGAACTACAGGCTTTGGTTATAATGTAATGCCTAACAATTTTTTAAAATTCTTCCCCATAGGCTTAGTTGGTGTTCAGCTTTCATATCCAATATTTAATGGCACAATTACTAATCGCAAAATTTCACAAAAGAAACTAGATATAAAAAATAGTCAATTGCAAATAAGTCTAGCTGAGTCACAAAACGAAATGCAATCACAAAACGCAGTAATACAAAAGTCAGTTACATTGGGATTAGTTGAATCAAATAATAAACAAATAGAGCAGGCGCAAAAAATATATAACCAAAGCGTAATTCAGTTGAAAGAAGGTGTAGCAAATTTAACTGAATTGCTTTTAGCAGATAATGCTTTGAGAGAAGCACAGAATAATTATTTAACCTCCATTATTGATTATATGAAGGCGGACTTAGAATTAAAGAAAATTAAAGGCATCATATCTACAAAAAAATAATAGCAAAATGAAAAATTCAACTAGTTTACTAAAAAAAATATTATACATAACTATTCCAGTCATATTAATAGGTTTAGTAGTAGTGCGTTTAAAAAAGAATAAAGAATTAGCCAAAACAAACATAATACAGTTTAACAAAGAGGCAGCCATTGCAGTAATTGCGGATACTGTTGTTTTGCAAGGAGTTGCACTTCCTTCCACCTTTTCAGGAACATTTGAGCCGAATTTAGAAACAAAATTGAGTGCTGAATTACAAGGCAAGATCAATGCCGTTTTTGTTGATGTTGGTGATTTTGTACAAAAGGGTCAGTCATTAATTCAATTAGACAACAGTATACTAAAACTTCAATTAGAAGGGATAGAAGTCCAAATTGAAGGGCTTGAATTAGATGCAAAACGTTATTTAATCTTAACTAAAGCCGACGCAATACAAGGTGTGCAATTAGAAAAAACATTGCTTGCTTTGAAAGCTGCTAAAATTCAAAAGGCTACTTTAGCTGAACAAATACAAAAAACAACCATTAAAGCACCATTTTCGTGCGTTGTCACTGCAAAATTAACAGAACAAGGAGCATTTGCGGCTCCTGGCATACCACTACTTCAACTTACAGATATTGCTGTCTTAAAATTCACCATTAATATTCCTGAAACAGATTTAGCCTTATTCCAAATTGGGAAAAGCTATACTATTACCGCAGACGTATTGAAAAACGAATTATTAAACGGTAAAATGTATATGGTTGGAAGTAAGGCCAATGTTGGTAATAGTTACCCAATTCAATTCAAAATTAATAACACGGGTTTAAGGTTAAAAGCTGGCATGTTTGGCAAAGTAATTGTAAAAAATAATATGAGTGCTAAAGGAATTGTCATACCAAGTTCCGCTATAATTGGCAGCGCTGCCAATCCTCAGGTATATGTAGTAAAAAATGGTAAAGCAATTAAACAGGATGTCTTAATTCAATCAACGTTACAAAATCAAGTATTACTCGCAAGTGGAATAGTAGCTGGCGATGTAATTGTGGTAAATGGTTTTATTAATCTTTACGATGGTGCTAACGTTACCATTAAATAAAAAATATTTTATGAATATTACTGACATTTCTATTAAACGGCCTTCCCTGATCATAGTGCTATTTAGTGTATTTACACTTTTGGGTGTTATTGGATATAATAACTTAAGCTATGAACTAATGCCTGACTTTAATCAGCCGGTAGTGGTGATTAAAACATTATACCCTGGTGCAGAACCCGAAGAAGTGGAAACATCTGTATCCAGAAAAATTGAAGATGCCTTATCCAATTTAGAAGGAGTAGACTATTTAGTAACAAAGTCCCTACCCAATGCATCAGTTATAATTGCCAATTTAAAATATGGTACCGATTTGGATAAAACAATGCAAAATGCACAACGTTACATTGATAATATAAGGAAAGATTTACCTGTAGATATACTTAGCCCAGTTATGAGTAAAGTGTCACCTAATGACTTACCAATTATGTCAATTAGTGCAACAAGTAATTTGACTAGTACCGAATTTTATCAAAAAATGAAGGACCAGTTTTTGCCTCAAATTCAACAAATAAAGGGAGTCGCAGAAATTACTTTGTTAGGCGGAGAAGAAAGAGAAATACAAGTAAAAATTAATCAAGATAAAATAAAATTATACAAAATTTCAATTGGACAAGTAGTAGAAAGTATTAACCGATCGGGATTGGACCTGCCTGTCGGAAAAGTACTTACAGAAAAAGAAAGTAATTCAGTGCGCTTGATTGGTAAATTTTCGACATTAGATGATATCAAAAAGGTTCAAATTTCAATGCCGTTGCCAGGCAATCCAGTATATATAAAAGATGTTGCGGAAGTTACAGATGGAGTGAAGGAGATTAGTTCTGTTAGTCGTTATAATGGCAAAATCGGTATAGGTATTCTTTTAAAAAAGCAAGGTGATGCAAATGCAGTTAATGTATCAAAACTAGTACGCGCTAAGTTTATTGCTATTGCTGATCAATATAAATTATCTGGAGTAAAGTTTACGATTGCCGATGATAGTACGGACAATACCATTGCCGCAGTGAATTCCGTAGTGTTTGATTTAATATTAGCTGTGATTCTAGTTTCACTTGTCATGTTGCTGTTTTTACGCAGCTTTCGAAATTCACTAATTGTTCTAATAGCAATTCCTACTTCTTTAATCACCTCCTTTGCGGTAATGTGGCTACTAGGATATACACTAAATTTAATGACATTATTAGCGATGTCCTTAATTATAGGCATTTTAGTAGACGATGCAACTGTTGTTTTAGAAAACATACAACGTCATTTGGACATGGGTAAGCCTAAGAGAGAAGCTTCCTTGGATGGTCGAATGGAAATTGGATTTTCTGCATTGTCAATCACTTTAGTTGATGTGGTCGTATTTTTACCTATCTTATTTTTGCAGGTGTTTGTTGCAGACATGTTAAAACAGTTTTCAATAGTAGTGGTCACTTCTACACTCACTAGTTTACTAGTAGGATTTACACTTACACCTTGGCTAGCTTCACGCATTGGGGTAAAGGAAAATTTATTACCTACTAACTTTTTTAACCGATTTTTACTTTGGTTTGAAAAACAGTTAGAAGAATTCACAAATTGGTATGGTCGAAAATTGGAATGGGTTTTGTCACACAAATTAATTTTTACGGGATTTGTATTATTGCTTTTTGTGATGACATTGGCTATTGTAAAACAGGGTATAATTGGAAAAGAGCTAATATCTACGGGAGATCAAGGAAAATTTAGACTCAATATTGAATTTGATAAATCTACATCAATTGAACAGAACAACCTTATTGCAAAAAATATTGAAAACTATATTTTACAAAAACCAGAAGTAGCTACAGTATTCAGTAATGTAGGTGGGCCTATTACTGGTATTGGAAGCTTAGGTGTTGGTTCTCCAAATAAAACAGAATTCACTATTCAGCTAAAATCAAAAAATTTACTCAATAATGTCCCTACCGAAAGTTTTATGAAAGAACTTAGGGACTCTTTAAGAAATTCATTCCCAGGTATTAACTATTCAATGGCCTCATTGGGTTTAATTCCAAGAACTGCTCCCATTGAACTAACTATAAGCGGTAGTAATACCACCTTAGTAATGAAAACAGGGGCTGCTTTAAAGGAGATTATTGAAAAAATTCCAGGTGCAGATAATGTGAGGCTTTCTGTTGAAGAAGGAAGTCCAGAATATAAAATCGTGCCCGATAAAGACAAAATGCAACGACTAGGATTAACCACAGCTTATGTCGGTATGAATTTAAGAACTGCATTTTCCGGTAATAATGATGCATCATTAACAGAAAAAGGAATTGAATATCCAATTAGAATTTGGGTTGATGAGCATAATAGAAAAAATGTAAGTGACATAAAAGAATTGGATTTAATCAATCCCAACGGGACACCAGTTCAAGTAGCTCAGTTTGGAAATGTGGTAAAAGAAAACGCGCCAACATTATTAGAAAGAAAAGATAGACAGCCTGCAATCACGCTTACTGCCAATGCCTTAGGCAGGCCATCAGGTACTGTAGCAGATGATGTTGTAGCGTATTTAAAATTAAACCCGCTTCCTACAGGTTTGGAAATGACTTGGGGTAGTGATATTAAAAGACAAAATGATAGTTTTGGCGCACTTGGTACAGTATTGGTTATTTCATTTTTACTTATTTATTTAATCATGGTAGCATTGTATGATAGTTTTGTGTACCCTTTTGTAGTTTTATTTTCTATTCCAGTTGCGGCAATTGGTGCTTTTTTAGCACTTAATTTAACTATGAATAATTTAAGTTTATTTGCTTTATTAGGTTTGATTATGCTTATGGGATTAGTAGTTAAGAACGCAATATTAATTGTTGATTTTACCAATCAACTTAAACTACAAGGGAAACATTATAAAGAAGCATTAGTAATTGCTGGCAAGGGAAGAATGCGTCCAATATTAATGACTACCCTGTCAATGGTTATTGGAATGTTACCAATAGCACTTGCAAGCGGTACAGCTGCAGAATGGAAAAATGGATTAGCATGGGTAATTATTGGAGGCTTATTCTCCTCTTTAATTCTAACTGTTTTCCTTGTCCCAATGGTCTATTATGTAGTTGACGCATTAAAGGGCTGGTTACAAAAATAGCTGAGCCAATTACAGTATTATTCCGGGCCAAGTTCCGGGCCAGGTTTTCACTAAAAACGGGTTAAAAGAGGTGAATTATGAGAAATATAAATCTATTTCAATCTTGTATCCTGAAAAATCCACGGTCTTAATACCCCAAATTCCATTTATGCTTGCCCACCGTTTTAAAATTAGAGTGTAGTATTTTTAAAATTGTCCCAACTATTTGAATACTACTTCGGGATCATTTAGATATGGCGAAGATGGGTCATTGAAACTTGGAGATGCTAGGTTACTGTCTTGTGGACAGAAGGGATCAATGAACATGGATTTTCCAGATAACGAAGCAATACCATTTTACAATCATTTTGGTTTTATTGAACTACCAGATAGTGGTAAGATGTTTTTACCTATGTCTCAATTAGAGCATATTTTTATTGTCTAAAACTGCTGCATCAAATTAAAATATTCAATCTACTTTATATGGGGATATTTGATATATTTAAAAACCGAAATCAATAAAAAAAATGAATATAACTATAATAGGAGCTTCTGGCGGAATAGGACTAGAAACAGTAAAAAGGGGATTAAACAGAAAGCATTCAATAACAACCCTATCTCGATCTGAAATTGCAATAGAAGAAAAAAATTCTTTAAATGTGATACTTGGTGATGCAACTAATAAAGC
>CANCPA010000226.1 GCA_947379895.1 Chitinophagaceae bacterium
TTTGGTTTCCAATTGATAGTCTTATTCAAATCTATCATCCGTTGTTTGATAACAGGGTCGGTAGTCTTGATAAACCAAGCATCTAGAGGGTAATACAAGATGGGTTTATCTGTACGCCAACAATGCGGGTAACTATGTTCGTATTTCTCTACCTTAAAGGCACGATTCTCTTTTTTCAGCAGTACACAGATGTCCACATTGACATCTACATAATTCGGGTCATCCTTATAGTTCTTTACATATCTACCACTAAACTCACCCATTCCATCCACAAACTTACCTTGTCTATCTACCATTGTAAGAATGCCGATTCCATATTTTTTTCCTACCTTATAGTCATCCGCACCGAAAGCAGGGGCAGTATGCACGATACCCGTACCATCTTCTGTTGTCACAAAAGAATCACACAAAACACGGAAAGAGTCACCACCTGTTTCCTGATTGGCTTCGTAAGGCATCAATTGTTCGTAACGACATTCTTCGATGTCTTTACCCTTAAATTCTGCCAATATTTTCCAAGGAATAATCTTATCTCCTTCTTTAAAGGCATTAAAATCTCCATTCTCTCCTTCTGCTTTTACATATTTGTGCAAAAGATTCTTTGCCAGAATGATATTGATAGGAAGATGTGTATATGGATTAAATGTTTTTACTAATACATAATCTATCGTTGGTCCAACTGTCAAACCAAGATTAGAAGGTAATGTCCAAGGAGTAGTAGTCCACGCCATAAAGAATATACCATCAATCAATGAGTCTTGCTTTAATGCCTCTTTACACCAACTTCTTTCTTCAATACTTACACTCTTTCCCTCTTTCCCTATCCCCTCTTTCCCTATAATTGCCTTGAACATCGCCACCGCACTAGTATCCTTCACATCTTTATAGGTACCCGGCTGATTTAATTCATGACTACTCAATCCTGTCCCTGCTGCAGGACTGTAAGGTTGAATACTCACACTTTCGTACAGCAATCCTTTCTTATAAAGTTCACTTAATATCCACCAAAGACTCTCTATATAGTTATTCTCGAAGGTGATATAAGGGTTATTCAAATCTACCCAATAGCCCATCTTACGGGTGATGTCATCCCATTTATCCTTGTAGCGCAGTACGGCTTCACGGCATTTTTGGTTATATTCTTCAACGCTAATCTTCTTGCCAATATCTTCTTTTGTAATGCCCAATTCCTTCTCCACACCCAATTCTACGGGTAAACCATGTGTATCCCATCCGCCCTTACGTTTTACCTGAAAGCCCTGCATTGTCTTATATCGGCATACCAAATCCTTCAAAGTTCTTGAAATGACGTGGTGAATTCCGGGCATACCATTCGCACTAGGCGGACCTTCATAAAACACGAAGGGTGTAGCCCCTTCCCTAATGGAAACACTTTTCTCAAATGCACCATTTTCATCCCATGATGCCAATACCTCTTTTTCTATAGCGGGTAAATTCAACCCACCAAAATCTTTGTATTTATCACTCATAATACACTATATCATCAACTATGGACATTCCATTAGCTGTTTTAAAGGCGGCGAAGTTAAGGAAATTGGATAGTGCTTGGATATATCTTATTTCTTAGGAAAATATAATGAATAAAAATAGGCTATCCCAAAATTAGAATAGCCTGTTTTATTTGAATAATCTTACTAGAGTTATGAATTGAAAATTCGCAGTAATTAGCTCACTAACGTATAACCTACAACTTATAACCTAAAACTTACCACTTTCTTAAGATAAAACCGCTTCAGTAGTAATTTCAGTGTTGTACAATTTGCTAATTGGACAATTTGCCTTTGCATCAGCTACGCTTTCTTCAAATTTTGCAGCGTCGATACCTGGCACTACAGCCTTTAAAATTAAATGAGATTTAGTAATTACTCCATCAACAAATGTGATTTCACACTTGGTTTCAAGAGTAGTTGGCGTAAATCCTGTTGCGCCTAAAACAAAGCTCAATTTCATTGTAAAGCAACCTGCATGCGCTGCTGCTACTAATTCTTCTGGGTTAGTACCTACACCTTCTGCGAAACGAGAATTGAAAGAATATTGAGTTTGATTTAAGGTGGTGCTTTGAGTTGTCAAATGACCATTTCCTTCTTTACCTGAACCGTTCCAAACGGCTGTTGCATTGCGTACCATATTTAATATTTTATCAGTTAATTAATTGGGTGCAAAGTAAATGCTCTTTCAGTTATATTTGGCATTTTATCAAAAGTAATTTGTGAGTTTAACAGAATTTGTCCATCAATTATTCAACGGAATACAAGAAACAACATGGCAAGAGTTTACAGCCGTCTTTTTTGGCATCATCAGTGTGTTGTATTCTCGAAAAGAAAATATCTTAGTTTATCCTACTGGAATCATCAGTACTATCTTTTACACTTGGTTTTGTTTTGTATGGTGGAATCTATATGCCGAAGGGAGTCTTAACTTCTATTATACTATCATGAGCATCTATGGTTGGTGGATTTGGAGCAAAAATAAGGATGGTGTTAGTTTGCCTGCCACTTACAATACCCAAAAGGATTGGATAATATGTAGTGTATTTTTCTTTGTTTCGTGGGTTGTATTATACTTTGTATTAAAGCGATTTACAAATAGTACCGTCCCCTTTGCCGATTCATTTGCATCGGCAACAGCCTATACGGGAATGTGGCAGATGGCAAGAAAGAAAGTGGAGAATTGGCTTTGGTGGATATTGACAAATACTGTTTCAATACCCTTATATTTTTACAAAGGGGCAGTATTTACAAGTTTGCAATATGTAGTATTCCTTGTTTTAGCAATAATGGGATGGGTAGAATGGAGGAAGAAGTTGCAAGTTTCAAGTTACTAGTTGCAGGTTACTAGTTGCAAGGCACTAGTTAAAAAATTACAAATTGCTGGCACTAGTAATTTGAAACCTGAAACATGGAACCTGAATCCTGTAACCTGCAACCTGAAACCTGAATCCTGTAACTATAAAATTAATCAAATATGAAAGGGAAGATAAAGAAAATCGTGGTCATTGGGCCTGAATCAACGGGTAAGAGTACGTTGAGTGAGTTGCTTGCCAAGCATTTCAATACGGAATGGTGTGCAGAATACGCCCGTGAATACTTGCTGACTAATGGAACGGACTATACTTATAATGATTTATTGACTATTGCAAAAGGACAATTGAAATTGGAGAATAAAGCATTGCAAACAGTAGAAAATAATGGGGGGGACCTGTTGATTATCGATACGGATATGTATGTGATGCAAGTTTGGTGTGAATATGTTTTTGGAAAATGTCACGACTTTATTAAGGAACAAATTGCAGAAAGGGAATATGATTTATACCTGCTTTGTAATATTGACTTGCCGTGGGTAAAAGATGAATTGAGAGAATATCCCGACGAAGGACCAAGAATTGAGTTGTATGGAATATATAAGAATATCCTTCAAAATCAGCAAGTCCGGTGGGTAGATATTAGTGGAAACTACGAAGAAAGGTTGAGGAAGGCGATAGAGGCGGTTGAAGGTTTCTAGTTCCTGTTACAGGTTTCAGGTTACAAATTACAGGTCACTAGTTACTTGTAACCTATAACTTGTAACCTGTAACTATTAATGAATGATTTTCTGCACATCTTCATCTTCTTCGATATTGTGCATTTCTCTTAATATTTGTGGGTACCGCCATGCTACCCTGACACTTTGTGGTATTACTGTGAATTTCTTTGGATTTGGCAAACAGGCGATTATCATTGCTGCCTCTTGACGTGTCAACTGTTTTGCAGGCTTCTCAAAATAGGTTTGTGCGGCGGCTTCTATACCGAAGACTCCTGTTCCCATTTCAATGGTATTCAGATATACATCCATGATTCGTTGTTTATTCCAAATCAATTCTATCAATAAGGTGAAATAAGCTTCAGGAACCTTCCTGATATATTTCCAAATACCTCCCCCCTGCCATAAAAATACATTTTTAGCCGTTTGCTGACTGATAGTACTTGCAGCTGCACCTAGCGGAAGTTTCTTTTTCTTACCTTTCTTTGGTTGCATACTCTTGGCGATTGCCTCCATATCAAAACCCCAATGGTCAGGAAAACGTTGGTCTTCACTAGCAATAGCTGCCAAGCGAGCATTTGGAGAGATGTCATCTTTAGAAACATAATCTCTTTTTAGCCCATAGCTGACACCATTTGTGATTTGAGTGAGGGTAATAGGAGGCATTACCCAACGACAGATAATTACATAAATCAATGAAGAAATAAACATAAAAAGTAGCGTCCTAAATATAATACGCATGACTTTTTTATATACCGAAGTGCCGCCTTTTTTGCGGGTAGATTTAGATTTAGCACCACTAACCATGCTGCAAATAAAAGGACTAATTCACAGGAATTGTAGCAGTTGACGAAAGTTGATACTTTTTTCCAACAATATATGAGCGTGGATGCGTCCAATTAAGAATTTCTCCGAATAGAAATACCCCCGAGGCGATGCCTAAATTAGTCAAATTTTGAGTGGTTGTAATAGATTGACCATCTGAAATATTATTCACAAGATTTAAAAAAATATAACCTGCAGCCCCATAAGTAAACAAAGACCCATTATTAATAACACTAAGCCCTTTTTCTTTATAAGGGAATGCGTGAATATCTTTTAGGGATAATTTAAGTAACCCATATTTGAAAGTATCAACTCTTGGCATACCCCAAAAGTTTGCCACTTGCTGTACTTTGATTTGTTCTAAGTACAAAGAATCTTCCTTTATTAATTTGACAGTCCCTTCAATCCATTGACCATTATTCAATTGGCAATTCATATAACTACCCTTGAAATAGGATAAAATGACTGTATTATTTTTGCGAAGTAAGATAAAATCTCCTTGACAAAAGACTTGAGAACTGATGCAAATGACGAGTACTATTAATAGATATTTCATACTTAAGCAAAGTAAACCCTTAATTGAGAATTGAAAATGGAAAATGGAAAATTATTATTATTTCATTTTCAATTTTCCATTTTCAATTCTCAATTAGATGTGGTGGTATTTTTCATTTCTGATGATGCTACATGCCCTGTAAATTTGTTCAGCCAATACTAATCGGACAATCATGTGTGGAAAGACCAATTTGGAGAGACTCCAAACATAATTGGCTCGCTTAAACACCGTTTCATCTACTCCAAAGGCTCCACCAATCACGAATACAATCCTTTTGGTACTTTCATTGCCTCTTTGTTGTATAAGCGTGGCTAGTTCAGGCGAACTGATATTTTTCCCCCTCTCATCAAGAAGAATCAAGTAATCATCCTTTGTTAATTGTTGGGTTATCAATACCCCTTCAGCCTTTTTCAAGTCCTCCATCGAAAGAACTCCTGCATTTTTTGGTGGGGCTATTACAATCCATTCAACAGGAAAGTAATTGCTGATTCTTTTGGTAAAATCCTCTATTGCCTGTTTCAAGTTACTGTCGTGCGATTTGCCGATACTTAAAAGTGTTATTTTCAATTGATTATTTTGAATATGATAAATACTACTACGGTAAGTTTATATGGATTCTAGTTTTTACCCCATGAAAATAAAGCAAGCCACTTGGAACACTGAAGTTTTTTCAAATTCTTTCTTTTTTCAATTATTCTCTTGTGATTTAACCTTGTGTTCCTTGTAGTAAAAAATACTATTTATAAACATTTGGGTTATGCAATTGCATAAATCTAGGCACTTGTTCTTCGGCTAGTGATTGCCATCCAAATTGTTTGTACAATCCATGTGCATCCCTTGTTGCGAGCATCCACCTTCTCAGTCCTTGCAAATCGGGTATTGAATGAATTGACTCCATCAACCATTTCCCTAAACCCTTTCCTTGATATTCTTTTACTACATAGACATCGCATAGGTAAGCAAAACTTGCACAATCGGTGATGATTCTTGCAAAGGCAACTTGTTTCCCTTCTTTATAAATCCCCACGCAAAGCGAGTTGTCAATTGACTTTTCCACCTTTTCCATCGGAATCCCTTTTGCCCAATAGGACTCTTCAGATAAGTATTTATGCACGGAATCAATGTCTATCAACGCTTTATTAGTACTTAAAAGGAAGTTATCCTTTGATATTTCGTAATTCATTTTTTACTTTAGGTAATATTTGTGCTCTAAAACAGGGTCGAAATTTGTTGCAAAGAAATAAGTATGCTACTAATTAATGACATTTGATTTTGAATACTTTTAGATAGTTAAGAATAATTAGCTTATTAATGATAGTAATAAACTCATATTACGCAGTAATTATACATATAATGAAATTTTACAACTAGGCCCTTTGTTACAAAGTATTTGATTCTAGTTTATGTAATAAAACATAGAAAACAAGTTTTGGTTGTAATTTTTAAGTCTATGTGGACTTAAAGTAAAATTCTTTGACCTTATTTATTATTTTCATTTTGCTTACTGTGTTAAACCTTTTTACAAAACATGGTCTTAAAATGCTATGAAGAAAGTATTACGATTGTTTATGTTGGTACTGTTTATTCAAACAGTAGCTTTTTCACAGACCCCTATTGTAGATAATGCCGCTAAAATGGAGTGGTGGAAGGATGCAAAATTTGGCTTGTTCGTTCATTGGGGATTATTTTCAGTAGCGGGTGGCGAATGGAAAGGGAAACCTTACAAGGGAAATGAACACTTTATGTTGTATGAAAAAATTCCTTGGAAGGAATATGCAACCTTAGCAGAAAAGTTAAATCCCCAAAAGTTTGACGCAGATGCGTGGGTAAAGGCATTGAAAGGTGCAGGCATGAAATACATTGTTATTACCACAAAGCATCACGAAGGATTTGCCATGTATAATTCGCCAAGTAGTGATTATAATATAGTGAAGGCGAGTCCCTATCATAAAGACCCGATGTTGGCCTTAGCTGCCGCCTGCAAGAAATACGATATTAAGTTGTGCTTTTATTATTCCTTAGGTCGTGATTGGCAAGACCCCGATGTGCCGACTAATTGGCCTACGAAAGGTGGACGAAGTAATACATGGGATTATCCTAATGAGGATGGAAAAGTATTTGACAAGTATTTTAGGCGTAAGGTTATACCACAAGTAACAGAATTACTTACCCAATATGGACCAATTGGAGTCATGTGGTTTGATACACCCGAGTTGATAAGTAGTGCTGAAAGTAGGGAGTTGAGAAGTTTGATAAATAAATTACAACCCAATTGTATCATTAACGAGCGAATAGGAAATAACCTCGGTGATTTCAAAGTTTCTGAGCAAAAGTTGAGTAAAGAAAATAGCACAGTTGCATTGCCTTGGGAATCTTGCATCACTATCAGTAAAGGGTGGGGATATAATAAATATGATTCCGTATTCAAAACGCCCGAAGTTTTGATTAG
>CANCPA010000227.1 GCA_947379895.1 Chitinophagaceae bacterium
TAAATAAATGTTTAAATCATATTCATTTCAATAAAACCAATATTTAACAGAATAAATTCCAAAGTGGGTCACCTTTCAACAGGATAGTGTCAATTCTGTTGAACAATAAAAAAAGCAAAATCAAAAACTTTCCAGTCACCCCTTTAGGGAACGGGGGCTTCTCTCTTCCCCCTCTCAAACACTCATAGTTCATAACTCATCACCAACAACTAACCACTAACAGCTAACCACTAACAGCTAACCACTAATATTTCCCTTACATTTGTCAACTTTAAATTTTTACTAACTTTTCGATGAAGCAATCACCTGACATTCAAAATAAATTTACTTTCTCGGGACACGAAACCTTTCATTGCAGACATCTATGGTTAAAAAAAGGCTACGACTTCGTATCAAAAGGACGCAAATTCTCTGACGAAGACGCTGTAGTGTCACTAGGTGTAGGTAAAAACATGGTTTCTTCAATTGCTTTTTGGTTAAAGGCCTTCGGCATCATCAATAAGGAGGGGGAATTGACAGCATTCGCAAAGTATATCTTTGATCCAGAAACCGGTCGTGACCCCTATCTCGAAGATGAAGCCTCCTTGTGGTTATTGCATTACGAATTAGTCACCCAGAATATTGCTACTACCTATAATCTCATCTTCAATGAGTTTCGTCGGGAGAAAATAGAGTTCACTAAGGAACAATATATTGCCTTTGTCATCAGAAAGGCAGCCGAACTAAACCTATCACAAATAAATAAGAATACCGTTGCGGCAGATTTCGAGGTACTCACAAAACTCTATCTACGTTCTGATGCTCAAAGCAAGGACAAGGAAGACACCTTTTCGGGTCTCCTGACCGACTTAGGACTAATTCAAGAAGAAAAGCGTCGGGTAAATGACCGATTAGAAACCTTCTTTCATGTTAAATCAGGCGAAAAGAGTGAGATACCCGAAGAAGTCATCCTCTATGCAATCCTCGATAGTGAGAGTTTCGACAAGTCAATCAGTTTACGAACTATAGAACAGGAGCGTTTTCATGCAGGCAGTGTCTTTGCTATTGATAGAGTAGGGTTACACCGAAAAGTGGAACATATCGCTTCTAATTCCAAATTCAGCAAATACGGCATCGTCTTCAATGATCACGCAGGAATCAAGGAATTACAGTTTAAAGAGATACCCAATAAATTCAAAATTCTAGACTTATATTATGACAAAGAGTCTGAACTATGATTCGTATGATTGAATGATTAGCCTGATTTTACAATCACACGAATCACATAATCATAAAAATCATAGTTATGACTATTTTTACCATTAAATCACTTTGATATGATAGTTAAGGAGCAATATAAATATTCAGAGTTAACATCTACGATAATTGGATGTGCCATGAAAGTTCATGCGGCTCTTGGAAACGGCTTTCAAGAAGTAATTTATCAAAGAGCATTAGCAATAGAAATGACTGATGAAGGGATCCCTTTTAGTCGGGAATTTGAAATGCCGATTTATTATAAGAATCAACAAATTGGGACAAGAAGGGTTGATTTTTTATTGAATGCAGTCGTTGCAGTAGAATTAAAAGCTATTATAGAATTGCAAGATGTTCACTTGGCACAGGCTATAAATTACTTGGAGTCTTATGATTTGGAAATAGGATTGCTGATAAATTTCGGCAGCAAATCATTACAATTCAAAAGGGTAACAAACAAATCCTTCAAGCAAAAGAATCAACGTATCTGAACTATGATTCGTGTGATTGAATGATTAGCCTGATTTTACAATCACACGAATCACATAATCATAAAAATCATAGTTCAGACAACCACAGCCAAAAGGTAAAATCCGAAGCGTGGGGAAAGGAGCAATGTCATTAAGTTAAGCAATTTCTTATTGAGTTAGCTACCAAATCCCGAAGGGATGAAATTATTATAACAAACAAAATCAACCTGCTTTAAACCCCGAAGGGGTGACATTAATATCGTCAAATTTTCAATTACTCAATTAATTATACTGTCATCCCTTCGGGATTTTGTGGTCTTTATTTTACAATTCTATAATAATTTCATCCTTTCGGAATTTTCGAATAAAATCATATTGTTACCCAAATATTCTACTCAACAATGATTTCGTTTTGAACGGAATCTGCCTTAACTTAATGACATTGCCCTTTAGGGGACGGGGGCTTCTCTCCCCCTATGAAACAAACATTTTTTTCGAGTCAATAAAAAATCCTTCAAAGATGCCTACAGGAATATCATCACCCTGATAATAGGTATCGCTCAATACAAATTTTTCTTCTATCAGGTGATATACCTGCACAAATTGATGTATAGGCGAAATAATCCAATATTCCCTCACACCATTTTCCTCATACAAAGAATACTTTTCCTTCATTTCCTTTTTAGAATTGCCAGGACTCAATATTTCAATAATCCAATCGGGACTACCCAAACATCCCCTATCATCTAATTTATCCAAATCACAAATCACACAGATGTCGGGTTGTACAACAGATAAGATAGATTGATTATTAACAGGTTTACGTTTATTGATTAATCGCACATCGAAGGGAGCCGCATAAACTTTACAAGCCTTTCCTTCAAGGTAGTTGAAGATTTTGGTATAAGTAGAACCAGACACGTCCTGATGCAATCGCATAGGTTTCAGTCCATCTTTACTAACGAATCCCCTAATCAGTTCCACCCTGTCTTCAAATTGCCAGGTGAGATAATCGGCATAAGTATATTGTTTTGTAAAGTCAAGTTGATTGATGTCTGTTATCATTATTCCCAATTTTTCGTGAATGTAATTGATTTGTATGTTGACTCCCCTATTTACTTTTTGTGACTTCATTTTCCATTTCTAATTCTCCACACATTTTCCATTTTCCATTTTCAATTATCAATTACCATATTTTTGTCCACTTTAAACTCTACTTACTTTTCAATGCAGCAAACACCCGACATTCAACATAAATTTACTACATCAATCAATATTATCCGTGATAGTGATAGGAAGATAAGCTATATCCCTACCCCTAATGCAAGTCGGGTTGTCAATCAGTTAGCGAATGACTTCAAGACAGGCATTCGTTCCTTCAGTATCATCGGGTCGTACGGAACAGGAAAGTCGGCTTTTTTGTGGGCATTGCGTCAAACGCTATTAGGAAAGGAAACCTATTTTGATATTCGCCTACTCGATAACGCCACAATCGACTTCATCAATATCATCGGAGAGTATAAGTCGGTAAAAGAAGTGTTTGCCCACTATTTCAACCTACCCGATACAACCGACGATTTATCTACAAACATATTTGCCTGTATTACAGAACGCTATCAGCAAACAGCCACTCATCAAACCCCGATATTATTTCTAGTCATCGATGAGTTTGGTAAGTTTCTCGAATTTGCCGCACATAACGACCCCGAAAAGGAGTTGTATTTCTTGCAGCAGTTAGCCGAGTTTGTCAATAATCCCGATAATAACATCATCCTCTGCACCACCGTGCATCAGAATTTCGATGCCTACGCTGTCGCCTTAAATCAAGCACAAAAGCAAGAGTGGACAAAGGTAAAAGGTCGTTTCAGAGAAATTACCTTCAATGAACCCGTAGAGCAATTGTTGTTTTTGGCTGCCGAGCATCTGAATAGGAATCCTTCGAGTGGCGGGTATTCCAAATCTATCAAGGAGGCCGTCAAGCTATTAACCACTTCAAAGGCATTTAGTTTCAATAGTGAGTACATCAATGAAATTGCCGAAAAGTTGTTTCCCCTCGATATCCTTTCTGCTTTTACCCTAACCCTTTCCCTACAGAAATACGGACAGAATGAGCGTTCTCTTTTCTCCTTCTTAGAATCTACCGACCATACAGGATTGTCTCAACACCTTGATTCAAAGAAAGGGCTCTACACGATTGCCGATGTTTATGACTATCTTATCTACAACTTTTATTCTCTCCTAAATTCAAAGTACAATACCGATTTCATTGCATGGAAATCCATTAAAAGTGCTTTAGATAGGATAGAAACCTCTTTCGAGGAGAATATTGTAGAATATACCAAGATTGTCAAGGTGATAGGCTTATTGAATATAAATACGATTGCAGGTTCAAGACTCGATGATGTTTTCTTAACCCATTATCTAAAGCAATGCGTAGGCATTTCTAATGCTGATTCATTGATTAAGGCACTTGAAAAGAAGGGAATTATTCTATATAGAAACTATAATAAGCGTTTCGTACTCTTCGAAGGAACCGATATAGATATTGATGATGAAATAGAAAAGGCAGGAAGTGCAATTGATGGAATCATTGATATTGTTACCTTATTAAAAAGATACTATGAACTTCCTCCGATTGTTGCAAAGAGGGCGATGTTCGAAAAAGGCACGCCACGTCTCTTTGAATATAGAATCTCTAATGAGCCAATCAATGACATTCCGCAAGATGAGATTGATGGTTTTGTCAACTTGATTTTCAATGAAAATGACAGCTTGAACGAAGTCATCGAGCATTCAAAAAACAATGAAGAGGCTATCTTATATTGTTATTATACCGATGCAAAGGCGATTAAGGACCTATTGTTTGAGATAGAAAAGGTGCAACATGTAATTGAAAACTTCTTTGATGACAAAATCGCTGTCCGAGAGCTCAACAATATCTTATTAGATTATAAGGAACAACTAAACGATAAAATCCTAAATAACTTTTACGGTTCCGAAACAGAGGTAGTTTGGTATTTCAGAGGGCAACAATTAACTATCAACAATAAAAAGGAGTTTAATAGAACCCTCTCTAGCATTTCCGAAATAGTGTATCCCTATGCCCCTTCCTTCAATAATGAGTTGGTCAATAAGCATAAGATTTCTCCTTCTATACATACCGCAAAGCGTAATTATTTTAGGGCATTAGTAGATTCGTGGGATGAACCCGACTTAGGATTTGACCCTGCTAGATTTCCGCCCGAAAAAACTATCTACATTACCCTATTAAAGGAGAATGGAATTGATTTATATACCGATACTAATAATAAAGAGATTGAAGTAGATGAAAATTCTTCCTTCAAGCATCTTTGGAATCAATCAATCGAGATTCTCGAGAGTACAAAGCACGGCAGAAAATCTGTCGCCACTTTTATTGAGCAACTCTCAAAACGCCCTTTCAAATTAAAGCAAGGGGTGATTGATTTTTGGGTGGCGTCTTTCTTATTCATCAAGAGGAATGATTATGCCTTATTTGGTGCGAGTGGATATATCCCCTACCTAACGGATGAAATCATCGAATTAGTCATGAAATATCCGCAAGACTACGACGTGAAGGCCTTAGAAATTGAAGGAGTGAAATTGGATATCTCCAATATTTATCGTCAATTTCTCAATCAGGCTGAACAATCAAAAATGAGCAATCAATTGTTCATCGAAACAATTAAGCCGTTCCTTTCTTTTTATGGTTCGCTCACCGAATATGCAAAAAATACAAAACGATTAGCAAAAGAAACAATCTCCCTGCGTGACGCTATTTCTAAATCTTTAGACCCTGAAAAGACCTTCTTCGAGGACTTTCCAAATGCCTTAGGCTATTCAATCGAATCCTTACAACAATCGAAGACTGATTTTCAGATTTGTCTAAATTAGTTGTAAGAGGCAATACGAAAATTAAGAACTTGTCAGGATAGTTTAGTGGAGCGATTTGAGAGTTTCATCAATACAGAATTTATTGGCGAACAAGTCAATTTCGAAGATTATAAAACTATTCTACAAAACCGTTTTAAAAAGCTAAAAAAGCATCTTTGTTTACCCATTCAAAAAACATTTATACAGCGGCTCGATTCGCAGTTAGATGATAAAAATGCTTGGCTAAATTCTATTTCTCAATCTGTTGTCGGCAAACCCCTCAATAACTTTAAGGACGAAGATGAATTTGCACTTTACGATAAATTCAAGACTTTAATCAGCGATTTAGATAGTCTTACCAATCTATCGGAGGAAGATGTAAATGAGGAAACAGAAGAGGTTTTTGGTATAGAATTCAGTTCCTTTTCGGAAGGAATCAAAAAAAGCTTTATCCGATTACCTAAAGCGAAAAGTTTTGAGGCAAACTCAATGCAGGTCAATATCAAAAAGTCACTTACTAAGGATAAAACACTATTATTGTAGTAATCACGAACGTTTTAAAAGAATTATTAAATAATGAGTAAAGTCAGGCATGTTTTAGGAATATCAGGAGGTAAGGACAGTGCCGCTTTAGCCATCTATATGAAAGACCACTACCCTCATCTAGATATTGAATACTACACTTGTGATACGGGTAAGGAATTAGAAGAAACCTATCAGTTAATCACTAATCTAGAAATTTACTTAGGCAAAAAGATTACACTACTAAGGGCAGCTGAAGGAAGTAATGAAGACCCTTTTGAGCATTATCTTAAATTATACGGAGGCTATATTCCTTCATCAACAGCAAGGTGGTGTACCAAAAAACTCAAGCTTGAACCCTTCGAAAGATTTGTAGGCGATGAGCCTGTTATCTCCTATGTAGGTATCAGAGGTGATGAAGACAGGGAAGGATATATTTCTAAAAAGACAACCATTCAGAGCATATTTCCCTTTCGGAAAAATATATGGAGCGAGGATGTCATTAATAAGGTATTGAGCAATAGCAATAGTAGTCAGGTGATTAGTCTGTATGAATCTTTGGAGAAAAAGAAATTGAAGAGTCATTTCCTCGATTTATTAAAACATCCGATTACCCCTAATTTCACACAAACACAAAAGTTAAACCTATTATTAGATACAAGCATTTCCGAATTCAATGCAATTGTTTTTGCCTACCTCAAAACAACAAATTATCCCTTAGCAAACGAGGAAAACTTTGAATTGATTGATAATGAAGAAGTCTTAGTAAGGGCTGATATCTTTAGAATCCTCGAAGAAAGTGGTGTAGGTGTACCTGCCTACTACAAGGAAATTGGCTTTGAAGTCAATGACAAGAAGGGTACTTATGCCCGCAGCCGTTCAGGTTGTTATTTCTGTTTCTTTCAACAAAAGATAGAGTGGGTGTGGCTTTACGAACAACATCCCGACCGCTATTCAAAAGCGATGGAATATGAAAAAGATGGTTTCACTTGGAATCAAGATGAAACGCTTGCAGATTTGATTAAACCAAAAAGAATACTGTTTATCAAAGAAGATAATATGAAACGAAAAGCAAATAAAATTAGTAGGACTAAATCACCCTATCTCATAGATATTCTGGAAGATTCTGAAGAGGATGGATGTGCAAGCTGCTTTATTTAATAAATCAACAGATAAAAAATAACGATATGCAATTACCTTATCATGAC
>CANCPA010000228.1 GCA_947379895.1 Chitinophagaceae bacterium
CTTCGGACTCTTTGCTGCAATGACTATTTGTTGATAACTATTCATGAGACCTAAATTTTTAATGACTACAAATAAAGTGTAAATAAAGTTCGGTTGAATAAATTGTTATGAATAGGGGTGATTTAACACAAGGAAGGTACAAGTTACATTTTGCAAGTTGCGAGGTGAAAGATACATAATGTAGGTTGCAAGTTTCAAGTTGTTCAAGCCTAGTATAGATTGTTCAATCAATTTTGTTTCAAATCGGTAATCCAATGTCATTAAGTTAAGGAACGCCTGTCAGGTTGGACAGTAATTAAGTGTTCTCAAGTTTTTACAATGACGTGGACTATTTTCGGTTAGATGCCTCCTATCGTCGACAAGACGATCTCAGGGGTTAGGGTCGTTTAAACTAACAATACGTCATACCCATTTATTTCAGGCTTTTCTGATGTGCAATTAGAAATGACATTGCAGTTGACTACCAATATCAGCAAGACTGTCACACTGAGTTTATCGAAGTGCAAGTAATTTACATTTCAACCCGATTTCGACAGGCTGCTAATGACATCGTTTGAAAACTGTGAGATGGTCTTCGAAAATAAGTGTGTCAGACTGAGGCTCTCGAAGTCGGGTTGAAATGTTTGAGTTTCCTGCGCTTCGATAAACTGCTAATGACATCGTTTGAAAACTGTGAGATAGTCTTCGAAAATAAGTGTGTCAGACTGAGGCTCTCGAAGTCGGGATAAAATGTTTATGTTACTTACATTTCGACAGGCTGCTAATGACATCTTTTAACTAACTGAATAGATTATTGACTTTTCAACCCGGGTTCGACAGGCTCTCCCTGACACCCTTATTTTCGGAGAGTATGCGATGTCATCTCAAAAAACTCATCCTACCAAACTGAGGCTCTCGAAGGTGGGTTAACAATTGGCATTGTGTAATTTTTGTAATTAATCTTTATCACCCTTATTTTCATCTTATTTCCCATTTGATTTGGAAAGTTCTACTAACTTTTCAAAGTCTTGTACAAAAAGCGCTTCTTTCTTTTTTCTTCCCCATCCTTTTAATTGTTTTTCTCTTAAAATTGCCTGATTAATATCTACAAAATGCTCATAATATTTAATAATAACTGGTCGCCGATTATAAGTATAACTTGTTTTATCCTCCCCATTATTATGTTCTAAAAGTCTTCTATCAAGGTCATTAGTAACTCCAACATAATAAGAGAAGTCACTACAAGCCAAGATATATGTATAATAATTGTGAAATAATTTCATTTTTACTTTTTGTGAAAATAGGTTATTGCTATCTATGAATTAACTATTCTTGTTTTATAGCTCACTTTGCATTTTCTACGAAAATCAGAGTGACTGTCAGGCTTAGCTTGTCGAGGAAGTAATTAGCTTTCATAAATTTTCCTTTGGCATTAATAACATTTATATCGACAATGAACTTCTACAATTATCTAGGTTTCTCCAAGCTGCTAATGATATCTTTTGAATTGTAAGATACTCATCGAAAATTAACCTGTCATACTGAGGCTCTCGAAGTCGGGTTGAAATGTTTGAGTTGCTTGCATTTCGGCAGACTGCTTATGACATCTTTTAAATTGTAATGGACTCATCGATAATCAACCTGTCAGACTGAGGCTCTCGAAGTCGAGTCGAATGGTTATAGTTGCTTGCACTTCGATAAACTCAGTGTGACAGTCTTGCTGATATTCGTAACCAACTCCAATGTCATCTCAAAAAACTTGAGAAACTCTAATTACTGCCTCAGCCTGACAGTCCTATTGATTTTCGGAGAGTATTCGATGTCATCTCAAAAAACTTGAGAAACTCTAAATACTGCCTCAACCTGACAACTGTTTCTTAACTTAACGACATTGCCCTACGGGACTTTAGGCAATTATTATTCACCTGTTTCCTACCGATATTTCGTGCCTACGGCACTTATCCATTCGTATTTCAACCCTTGATTCGCATTATTAATTGGTACTAATACATTTCCTGAGTGGTGTATTTTTAATTTAATGGCTACTAGTTATATTCTAGAGGGATGTATTTTTATCAAAATGGGTACTAATTAATTACCTGGTTGATGTATATTTAATTTAATGGCTACTAATTATATCCTAGGGGGATGTATTTTTATCAAAATGGGTACTAATTATTTCTGTGAGTAGTGTATTTTTAATTTAATGGCTACTAATTATATGCTAGAGGGATGTATTTTTATCAAAATGGGTTCTAATTATTTCCGTGAGTGGTGTATATGTCATAAAATGTCTACTAAATATCTCCTAAAGGGATGTCGTTTTCGTCCAAAAAGAAGTATTTAAATTTCTAGTTGATAATATTTGTCAAATTCTAGTTGCTTCAACTGAAATTTAGCAACATTAATTAAAACAATTTTTATTAATCGGAAAAGTCTCAGAAATTATCAACTTGAGTAATCATTCCGAATAATTAATGCATTCGGAATGGATAAATATTTATTTTCCTGAAGAGCTCAATTTTATTAATACCACACCATGTGAAGCCACTTCAGTTACAAATTTATCTGTATGAATTCCTACATTCTTTTGTCTCCATAAATCCCTCACCATTCTTTTGCCTGTTATACCTAAATCTTTCCATGAGGCAGTAATTGTAGACTTATTATTACTTCTGTTAAATAATCCTACAGCTATACTTCCATCTTCAAGCGGTTTAGCATATACATCTAAAGAATCTTTCGAAGCTACTCTTGTTGCTTGTTTGCACAATACATCCTGGTCAATATCAATTACCTCATCGTTAGTGATCAGACTTAGGGTGAAATCGTCAATTTTATCTAAATCACAACCTAGTAATAAAGGTGCTGCCAATAAACTCCACAAACTAATATGTGAATATTGTTCATCAACAGTTAGTTTGGTTGGATGTGGCTTTCCCCAACCTACATAACCTACCACCAACATATCTGGGTCATTAAAGTGTCCTGGCTTTGCATAGTCAGTCCATTTTTCTTGTGAAAATCCTATGCTACTTACATTTTTCCAGTTATCAACAATATCATTTGTTGTACGCCAACTTTGGGCAAGTGGAGCGACTTCGGCAATGTTATTAATCAATGATTTATTTGCATTATTTGATAAACTCAATACAATATCTCTTCCTGTTGCACGGATTGCATCACTCATTTCCTTTGTTTCAGGAGCCTCTACTGGTGCCCAATCATATTTTAAATAGTCAATACCCCATTTTGCATATTGTTGTGCATCTACTTTAGCAAAAGAATATTTACCCATAGAAGCGGGTAATATTTTAGCATTGAGTTTAACTTTTTTAGTGAACAATGAATCCTTTACTCCTTTTTCATTTTCAGCACTTCCTCCTAATCTTCCTGCATAACTTCTTACCCATGGAGTAGAATAAATGCCAATCTTCAAGCCCATTTTATGAATAGAGTCTGCTAAACTGCCAATATCTGAAAAGCGTTTAGGATCTGGTTGTAAGGCATTCAGCGTTCCACTTCTTTCTCCCTGCCATGTATCATCAATATTTATGAAACTCCAACCATGATCATTTAATTTATTTTTTATAAATCCAATTGCGGAGTGCATTACTTTTTCCTGATTGACTGAACTACCCCAACAATTCCAACTGTTCCATCCCATTGCAGGAGTCAATTGAATGTCATCGCCCACAATGATTTTAAAATTGCGTTCAGCATTGCCTAATGAATTTTTCACTTTAATTAAAACTGGATAAACCCCTTTTGTGTTTAGACTACCAGTTATAAATCCAGTATTGACATCTAATTTTAATCCGGTAGGCAATCCCTTTACTGTAAACTGCATGGGACGTTTGCCAGAAGCGGGTATGTTATAAATGAATGGAGAATTTGGACGAACACCAAATACTTTCGGCCCGTTAATACGAGGCTTTTCCGAAATAGGAGGAGTCAAAATTGCGGACTTTAACGAGTCTTCGTGAGTTGATGACTGACCAAAAGATTTAACAACAAGTAACGAAAGTATCAATATTGTAGTAAGAGCATTATTTTTTTTCATATTTAATCGCAATAATTAATTTGAACAAAACAAAAGGTTAATAAGATATCAACCCCAAAAAGAGTATTTTTTATTCTTTGCAACTTACGATTATGAAGCAAACAAAAAGTTTAATTAATAAATTGAAGTTTTACAAAATTCGATTTTTTATTCACTAAAGTATCCTGATTTTATTTTAATCCTATTATTTGCGTGTTTCTTTTGCCTATATTTATCCCTCAAAAAAATAACTCTTATGCTTGTACAATCTCTATTGGGTGAATTTATGTTTGAAGTAGAAAACACCCGCAAATTACTTAAAGCCATTCCGGATAGTGCTTTGGAATGGAAACCTTCAGAAAAGAATTGGACTACTGCTCAGTTAGCCTCTCATGTAGCTGAAGTTTATAATTGGTTTCCACAAACCCTTGAAGAAGATGTCATGGATATGGCCGCGTACAAATATGATAAAGGCGATGTAACAAAGGCAGCTAATATTGTAGCTAAGTTCGAAGAAAATGTAAAAGCTGCTCAGGCAAGCCTTGAAAAAGCCACAGACGAAAGTATGTTTGTTTTATGGAAGATGGTTGTAGGAAGTGCAGATCCAATTTTTCCTGCAATGCCAAGGATTCAAGTAGTAAGGTCATTTTTGATGAATCATTTGTACCATCATCGTGGAGAATTAGTGGTATATCTTAGGGCAACAGGAAATAAAGTGCCGGGATTGTATGGTCCATCCCTTGATGAAAAATAATTTTTGAAGTATCAAGTTGTAAGTATTAAGTTGTAAGTAATAAGTTGTAAGTAATAGGTATTAAGTTATCAGTTTACATTCTTTAAATGTTTGGATAAGCTAAAAAGGTAGAATCCTTTATAAATGGGGATTCTGCCTTTTTTAATCATTAATAATTGAGCATAATATATAATTATGAAAAAACATTATCAGGAAATAGTAGATGAAGTATTTGGCACAAGTTTTTATCAGCATAGAACTTTAAGAACTTGTTTCGATCCACAGTCGTCCGAATGGAGTGAAACAACTATTGAAAAGAAGGTTGAAATACTCAAGAAGATACTAACAAGTGAAAAGATTACTCTTGATAAATTGATTTTTGGATATAAATACTATTATACTCATGAGCTCACAAATAAAAGTTATGTGGTAAATTCATTGGAGGATGCTTTGATTATTTTGCTTAATAAATCATTAATCAAATAGGTTGATTTAAAACATACAACTTAATACCTACTACTAACCTCTGCAACCATCTTCGTCAAAAATCCTTCTTTCTCTATTAATTTTTGGAGTAAGACAATTTGATTGTTAGCTCTTACAAAGTTGTGTTCAGGATATTGTTCTCCGTAATAACTATCGTTAAGTAAGTAATCCGTAAGAAAACGCATTGCCTGCATATAAATGATAAACTTACCTGCATAAACAAAAGAATCTAATTCATCTTGGCTTAATTCAGCCTTCATTTCTGATAAGTAGCCTTCTAAAATTGCCTTGAAGTATTCTTCCCTGATAACAATTTGGGAATAGTCTTTTTCTTCCTCACTAACAGGCGAAAGGTATGTACGCATCATATCGCCTACATCACTGATGAAATATCCTGGCATAACGGTATCGAGGTCAATTACGCATAACCCTTGATTGTTTTTATCAAAAAGTACATTGTTTATTTTAGTATCGTGATGGACTACCTTCAGTTTGAAGTTTGGGTTATTGATTATTTGCGCATAAATATCAGCAATGTATTTGTGGTCTAATATAAATTGAATTGAATCAGTCGCATTATTGATACGAAGTTCGTTCCCATTTTTGAGAGCCTCTTCAAATTGGTGGTATCGCAAACTTAGGTTATGGAAATTAGGAAGCGTAATGTGTAACTGATTAATTGGGAAGTTGCCTAATAGATGGGTAAATCTACCAAATTGAACGGCTGCCTGAAAAGCAAGTTCGGCATTGTTAAGAGCGCTATAGGTTACAGATTCTTCGACAAAGGGAAACAAGCGGTAGTAGCCGCTATTGGGAATAAATAAGACTTCTTCCCCCTTTAATGTTGGAATAAGAGAAACAAAGAAGTAATCAGGATGATGAAGCTGCAAGTAATCGCCTATGTTTTTGATGTTACTAGCAATATTTACAGGACTACTAAAGATGTCGGCATTTACCCTTTGAAGGATATATTGTTTGTCGGGACAAATGATTTTCCAAGTGTTATTAATGAGTCCACCCTTGAGGGTGTTAATCTCTAAAACTGTAGATAATCCAAATTGTTGTAGTACTGACTCAAGCATGTAATTAAGAATTGAAAGGTTATATCTGTTAAATAAATTTATTTAAGGAAGTTTAGGATTACATAATCGTATGTAAGCACTAAAATTTATTCATTACTCCATTTTTTATTTAGGCGTTAGCTCGCTTTTCAGACTGTCAATCACCTTGGTACCTGAATTATGACGTAATACTATAAAATCCTTGTAGTAAAAGCAACAAATATAAAGTTCGGTTGTACTTCTATTAATTATTTTTTAATATTTGTAAAATGATTGATGAAAGAGAATTGCTTGCACGGGTAAAAAAGGATGATGAGGAGGCGTTCAAGGAAATCTTTAATTTCTACATAAGAAAGGTTTATCAGTTTATTTATGGTTATTTGAAAGATACAGCTGAAGCTGAAGATGTTACTCATATTGTTTTTCAGAAGATTTGGGAAAAGAGGGCTGTCATCGATTTAAATCAATCTTTCGGAGGGTTCTTATTTACAATTGCTTACAGAAGCGTTATTGACCATATTAGAAAGGAGGCCGCAAAGAAACATTGGGAAAAGTCAAGTTCCTTTGAGCTCGAAGAGCAAGCCTCACATTTAACATCCGATTCTTTAGTCAATAACAAACACTTAGAATCATTATATCAAAAGGCATTAAAATCATTGTCTCAGAAAAGAAAGGAGGTCTTTGTTTTAAGCCGACATGAGGGTATGTCGAACAAAGAAATTGCTGCCAAACTGCATATCACCGAGAAGACAGTTGAAAACCACATGACTGCAGCACTGTTTGCCTTAAAAGAGTTTTTTAATAATGCTGAGATGACCCTACTATTAGCCATTATTACTTTTTTTATGTAAGAATTGTAATTTGTTATTATGGTTTAATCCTAAGTACATGACAAAAGTTTAGAAATGAAATTGATTTGCAATATTTGATTGTCTCGGGAATTGAGTAAAGCATCCTTTATTACTCTAATTCCATATTTGAAAATGCTATAAGCTCTTCTTCCATGCTTTTTAATTGGAATGGGC
>CANCPA010000229.1 GCA_947379895.1 Chitinophagaceae bacterium
ACTTGTTCGGGAGTAAAGGAAAGGGTGTAGTTATAAGTTCGTACAATCCGACCATTTGCAAATGGAATTGCACTTTCTACTAGTTCTGGAAGACCAACATAATATTCAAGAAAGATAATATTTCCCTTTGGCATTGACTTACTTGTAGGAGTTGCTGTATTGACAAATTTCAATTTAGCCCATAAATGTGCTGTTGATTCCAATGACATTGCGACTGCATAAGTGATAGCGGGTAACCAAGTAGCGGCTAATCTTGTGAAAATTAGTAGGGTTTCTCTGTCTAATTCCGTTAATACCGAATTGGGAATGTCTGCGAAAATAGTATTACAATTTTCCTTCATTAGTTTTATCAATTTTGTTTTCAACCGAACCAAAATGGTGGTTCTAGTTGCAGGATTATTAATTGCTATCCAGTTTGGACCCCACTGTCCATAATTGCCGCTTAGTGCTGTGAATGCAATTTCATTGGTTATCAGTCTTAGCTTGTTTGCGGGAATTAAAAAGTAAATCATTGCGGCAATGATGTAGTCATTAAATTCTCTATCTTTTTTTGGGAAACGTCCTGCATTTGACATAATTGTTATTTTAATTTATTTGAATAAAATTTGTTTTTGAAAAAATCTAAACGAGTAGTAATATTTATTATTGAAAAATTTCGTGAAAATAGGAGACGTGATATAAGTTATATGACATCTCATCAAAGTCATATAACGTCTCATATAGTTTATATGACATCTCATATATGTTATATAACGTCTCTTATAGGTTGTATGACATCTCATAAGGTTTGTATGAAATCTCATATAGTTTATATGAAACGTCATATAGGTCATATAACGTCTCCTATTGGAAATATCACGTCTCATAAATGAGATAAATTGTGTGATATGATAAGATTAACGTATAAAAACCTGCGTTTGAGAAATCCACCTTAGGTGAAATCTATTAACCGTCTTTGTTTAATTGAGTGGTGATGATGGCAATTGTGTAGTGGCAGTTCTGCACTTTGTAGGAGAGCAAACGATAAGCGAAATTCGGTAATTGTGATAAAGTGTACATGCGTTCAAATTTAATTTACTCGACGACCCATTAATCAACAAGGAGTTCCAATTCCCTATCTTTTTTTGATGAAGCAAATGTAACTGATAAAAAATTGAGACTGCCAAACAAAATGCGATAAATTGTACATTATTTTAAAAGTATTTTTTTATTTAACACTATTGTTTTACTTTATTGAGTTATTTGGTTCAATAGATTGCATTTATTGAAATTGAAAAGTAGAGAAGTTGTTTTTTTTTAATTACTATTGCAATTAATTAATTAATTAAATATTTTTAAATTGTAAAAATGAAGCTAAAGCTACCCGTTCTTTTCTATTCTTTGTTAATCACTATATCTTTTGTTAGCGCACAACCGATTATAACTGCTGCTGGATTTAATCCTCAAATTGGAGATAATTATAAAATACAAAATACAACTTTTTATTCTACATCCGTCCCTATTGTCGAAGGTCCTGATCAGATTTGGGATGGTAGTAGTCTTGTTGATAGTGGTGCTGCCTTTACGTATTCATTTATTTCTCCAAAAGGATTACCGGGTTCAGATAGTTTGCCACTCGCAAATCTTGCCATTAAAGACATTTCTTCGGCAGCTTCTTATAGTTATTTTCAAATTACTTCAGGCAAATGGGGTTGGGCAGGCCATTATTTTAAGGATAGTGCAATCGGCAAAAGTCATTTTGAACGAAATTCACCTTCCGCTCCTTATATGTTTTATCCTATTACTTACAATCAATCCAAAACAGATACTATACTTGATTATAATAGTTGGGTTGACAATGGTAATCTTGTGTCAAATACTAGTAAGGGTGTCAATACGGTTAGCGGTGTAGGTTATGGAACTTTATTACTTCCTCATGCTAACTATAATAACGTTCTTTGTGTTAAAATACAAGGGGCAAATAGTTTAGATTATTGGTTTGTTGCCAATGGAATTCATTGTCCTTTGTTGCAGTTGACGAGTAATCGTACAGATAGTAATAACAATAATATTCGTACCGATTGGACCGCTATTTACTATTCAGGCATTCCTCTTCCTCTTGAAATTACGACTTTCACCGCTTCGTTGAAAAATAAATCACCACTTTTACAATGGCAAGCAACTAACATTTTTAATGCGAAAGGCTTTAATGTGCAAAGGAGTATTAATGGAAAATCTTTTGAAAATGTAGGGTTTGTGGCGGTAGGTAATAATACAAACTACAGTTACTCTGATGATTTTAAACTTACTTCTACAGTTTTTTATCGGTTGCAACAAGTTGATAAGGATGGTTCTGAGTTTTACAGTAAAACGATTTGTATTCAACCCGATTATATTTCTAGTTATTCAATATTCCCAAATCCTGCAAAGGATGCTATACATATCTCGATTCCTGATGGAAATAAAGTGGCTGTATTTGTATATAACTTGTCTGGAAAATTGGTATTTGAAAACGCTTCTTTCACGGTATCAACTGTTATTGAAACAAATAAGTGGGCAAAAGGTAGTTATTTAATAAGGATAAAAGACAATACAGGATGGCAGGTAATAAATATGGAAAAAGAATAGAAATGATGTTTCAATAGCTTCAGATTTACTCGTTTCTGTTGAATTTTAATACATTAAATGGAAAGACTTTTCCTTTTCAATGTTATTTAATCATTTCAACACTTATTTTTACCAAATGAAATTTGTATTATTCATTCTTTTGGCAGTGCTTTTAGTTGCTTCTATTCCTTCGTGTAAAAAGGATAGCTTCATAACAAGTAAAAGTGCATCTCTCGGTATATCAACAGATACACTATTTTTCGATACCGTTTTTACTTCTACAGGCTCAATAACCGGATACTTCAAAATTTTTAATACAAACAATCAAAAGCTAAAGCTTAATAGCGTAAAATTGATGGGTGGAGCAGCTTCTTATTTTAAACTCAACCTTGACGGTATTTCTGGTACTTCTTTTTCGGATATTGAGATTGCTGCAAAAGATAGTATTTATGGTTTTGTTACGGTGAGTATTAATCCAAACGATTCTATTAAAACTTTTATTGAAAGAGATAGCATTCAGATAAGTTATAACGGTAATACTTTTTATATGCAATTGGCTGCTTATGGACAAAATGCATACTTTTTGAAAAATAAGAAAATTACGAAAGATACAACATGGAATAGTACGCTGCCAATTGTTATATTAGGGGGATTAACGATTAATTCGGGCGCTAAACTTACCATTGAAAAAGGAACTAAGATTTATATGAATGCAGGTGCACCGATTACGGTGAATGGAACCCTTCAAGCATTTGGGGATACTACAATTGGGCGGATTTACTTTTATAGCGACCGTCTTGATGTGCCCTATAATTCATATCCTGGATCATGGCCGGGTATATATTTTAATGATAGCAGTGTTAACAATATCATGGAATTCTGTACGCTAAGTAATGGATATCAGGGTGTTTCGGTGCTTGCGCCTTCAAGTAATGGAAAGCCAAAACTTACGTTGAATCAATGTATCTTGAATAATATTTATGATGTTGCAATTGGTGGAGTGAATTCGAGCATAGTTGCTACAAATTGTTTGGTCACCAATTGTGGTAATAATATATCCTTAACGGCCGGTGGTACTTATACCTTTGATCAGTGTACTATGGTTAGTTACGACAATTTGTATATTTCGCACAAGAATGCAGTGTTTTCTGCATCAAATACCGATTCGTACGGAATAGCGTATCCATTAGTTTGTACCGTAAATAATAGTATTATCCACGGCAATAGTGGCTTGGTAGACAATGAAGTGGTACTTTCTAAGAATGCATCTGCAACTTTTAATGTCTTTTTTAATAATGTATTTTATAAAGTAAAGAAGGCGATTAATCCACCTGCAACGGTTAATAATGAATGTAGAACGTCTTTTGTACCCGCCTTTGATAGTATAGTTAAAGGCACTAATTACTATAGTTTTAAGCTCTCCGCATCTTCGCCTTGCTTAAAGGCAGGTGGACATACAAATGTGCTTTTTGATATGGAAAAGAAACCTCGCCCTGCTGATGCCCCTGATTTAGGCTGTTATCAAAGGCAGAATTAACTTAAAGTGGGTTGCTAGTTTCAAGAAACAAGTTTCAAGGTACAAGTTTCAAGATACAAGTCTAAAGAAACAGTCATCTTGTTGATGAACGGGAATTAAATTATTTAAAAGATGAAATTATTTATATTCTTGACATTGCTTTGGTTTGTGCCTTTTGTAATATTCGGGCAGCATACAATTGATAAATCAAAAATCATAAAAGGTATTGTTGTTGAGCTTGAAAATAATTTACCCTTAGCTTATGTAAGTATTGGGGTGGTAAATAAATCTAAAGGAACAGTTTCAGATACATTAGGGAACTTCACTTTTTCAATTGCTAGTGACAATAATTTAGACACATTACAATTTAGTTTAGTCGGGTACAACAGCTTTAGAATTGCAATAAAAGACTTTTTAAATAACAAAAGCAAGACTGTAAAATTAACAGTTAAGGTAACTCAGCTTGAGGAAGTTTTTGTTCAAAAATTAAATCAAAAATCAAATTCTGAAATAATTGGAAGTCAGTCAAGTGGAAAACTAACACAAATTTCTATTCATAATAAGACAAGTGTAGACGAAACAGTTGGTTCTGAAATGGGGATGATTTACAAGACAAACAGACAAAATACAATCTTAAAGGACTTCAATTTTTATATTTCTGCAAACAATTTCAACATCATAAAATTTAGTATAAACATCTATTCTTTAAAAAATGGACAGCCGGACAGCTTGATAAACAAAAAACAGATTTTGACTACATTAGAAAATTTTAAAACAGGTTGGACTAAAATTGATTTAGAACCGTTTAAAATTAGAATTGAAAAAGAATTTATTGTTACTATACAATGGGTAGAAAGTAAAATGGTGCATAAAGAAAATCCAATTACAATTGTACCGTTTGCTGTGACACCTTTTTCAAAACATTGCTTTGTTAGAATTGCAAGCCAAGATAAATGGTTGAAAAAAGGCATGAGTTTGAGTAACTTTGTAACAATCGCCTTCTAAAAGGATTCTCCCGACATAAGGAGTTTGTAAACTGATTGCAGTTAGAAATTCACTAATAATACCTTCTTTAGCTCATTTTAACCTAGATTACGCAATAGGACTCTATTACAATTCACAACCACTTCAAACGCGGCTTTTACTTGATTTGTTTGACTTCAACGTAATTTAGTATGTCATCAGTCAAAAATGTCTGTATAAAAACTTGTCTTTTTTGTATTTGAGAATTTCATAACGAGTCTATTGCTTAATCTGTTTGAACTAATTGTCGTTGCAAGTTGTCGTTAACATATACTTAATAGGGATGATTGCCTGTAGGAAAATTATTTTTGAGCATAATTATAAAACATTTAAACATTTGTTGACTAGAAACTGTTAAGGATGAAAACAATGAATTTATACAACATGAAGAAGTTACTTTTTATCTTGACTATCGGAATTTTGAGTGCCTTTACGGTTATTTCGGTTCCTTCAATTCACCAATTTAAAGTAAAGAGTATTGACGGCGGAACTATAGACTTCTCCAAATTTAAAGGAAAGAAGATTTTAGTTGTGAATGTTGCTTCTCAATGTGGATATACTCGACAATATGCAGGTTTGGAAAAATTGTACGAAGCACATAAAGATAAGTTGGTCATAGTAGGGTTTCCTGCCAATAACTTTGGGTCGCAGGAACCTGGAACCGACACTGAAATAGTACAGTTTTGTAAGGCACGTTTTGGAGTAACATTTCCAATGGCAAGTAAGGTTAGTGTAAAGGGAGATGATACAGCCCCAATTTATCAATGGCTAACAGCTAAAGAAAAGAATGGAGTGCTAAATGCAACGATCGGATGGAATTTTAATAAGTTTTTGTTAGATGAAAATGGTCAGCTATTAGCCTATTTCCCAAGTAAAACAGAACCCGATAGTGACGAGATTCTTAAATATCTTAAATAGTTATAAGTGATACGTTGTAAGTGATACGTTGTAAGATTTACGTCATACGTTTAAATACTCACCACTCACTATTCACCACTTATTAGTCATTCTTTATTCTTGCTGTCAATTACAATCGTTACAGGACCATCGTTTAATAACCGAACTTTCATGTCGGCACCAAATATCCCTGTTTGAATGGGCTTGCCTAAATCCTGTTCTAACTGTTGTATCATTCTTTCATACATTGGTATTGCAATAGGGGGTTTACTAGCCCGAATATAGGATGGGCGATTGCCTTTTTTTGTACTTGCAAATAATGTAAACTGACTTACAAGCAGCATATTACCACCTGTTTCCAACAAACTTTTATTCATCACCCCTTCGTCGTCGTTAAAAATTCGAAGATTACATATTTTGTTACTCAACCAAATAATATCGTCAATAGTATCGGCATCCTCAATGCCTTGAAGCACTAATAAGCCCTCTTTTATACTGCCCGTTATTTTGCCATCTATTGTTACTGAAGCTTCAGTAACTCTTTGAATTACTACTCTCATGGGGCTAATATAAGATGTTTGTACTTTTATTCGTATCGGTAATTGTTTTATAGGTAATAATTTTCTATTTTGTATTAGTTTTACGAAATGAAAAAATTACTCGTTAGTTACGCAACCTACAATCATTGGGCGAATGAACGCTTAGCATTAATCATTGCAGACCTAGATGATGCAACTTGCTTTGTAACAGTACCAAGCAGTTTTTCTAATTTATTTGAGACAATAGAACATATTTGGCAAGCTGAACTTGCTTGGATGCAAAGAATTGCAAGAGTAACCTTAGTTGAAAAGCCTAAGTTTGAAAATAAAAACACGAAAGTATTGCTAGGTGCATTATTAGAACAGGGGATGCTTTTTAAAAATCTAATTGAAAATATGACTGAGGATGAACTGCATGAAAATGTTAATTATAAAAACTGGCAAGGCAATCCGTTTTCAACTCCTACTTGGCAGATAGTTCAACATGTAATTAACCATAGTACATTTCATAGAGGTCAACTAGTTACTATGCTAAGGCAATTGGGAGTTACCACTATACCTTCAACAGATTATATTACTTATTCACGATTTTAATTTTAAAGGTGCGGTTAAGTAACTCACCTTACGCAATAGATTGAATCAAATGCTTTTTGTCTTTTTTTATTTCTATTGCCACAAAGAAACTAAGTCGCAAAGGCTCTAAGTTCTTTAAAATCACTTCATTAGTATCAATACTTCATTTTTTCTTTGTGCTACTTTGAGT
>CANCPA010000230.1 GCA_947379895.1 Chitinophagaceae bacterium
GATGAAGTCTCTCATACCGATATAAAAGTAAATCCGGATACGATTAAATATATTGTTGCTGCCGACAATTATATAAAAATCTTTTATATTCAAGACAACTCAACGCAAAGCCTCTTAGTTAGAGGTACTTTGAAAAATGCTGAAGAAAAACTTTCCAACCAAACATTATTTTATAGATGCCACAGAAGTTACCTTGTCAATCTCTCTTTTGTACGCCACATTTCAGGAAATGCACAAGGATATAAGCTTCATTTAGAGGGAACCGAAGAACTGCTTCCTGTATCAAGAAGCCTGAATAATGAGATTGCAGATAAAGTAGTAGGGGCAAGAGGGAACTAAAGTTATAAGATAGATGGTGCAGAAAGTTGTACGTAATAAGTTATACGTTTTAAGCAAAAAACAACGTGAATTACCTCCGCTACCGCTCGTGAAAACAGGTTATTGCTGCCGCAAGTCTGTGAATTGACTTGTGGTATACAATGTACTTAAACTAAAAGTACTTTTGCCAAGAATGATTTTATTATGTTAGTTATCCTGTAGCGAATCCACAAGCGACAGGCTTGCGATAGCAGTGAAAACTTGTAGCGAAAGGGAAGAATGACTTGAGGCAGCTGGGGAAACAAGAGAAATAATAATCTTAAAATAAATAAGAAGATCTAATTTTCAGTTTCAATATCTGTCAATTATCTTTATTTTTTCAAAATTCCGTATATATCAATATTAACTCTTAGTTTCGCCACTGAAATTTTCCAAACACTATACTAAAATGCCGATTATGTTACTCTTTGTATAAGAGCAAATAACAATAATCCCCACTAATAAGTTAGCAGTCTTAAATTTTTTGATTAGCAAATTGAATTTGCTAGATAAAGGTTTCAAGTTGAAACCCTGAACGAGATTCGGGGAACTGTGCAAATCTATTTATCAATTAAAGACGTTGAAAATTAGCAAAACAAGTTAAAAATGATGAGGATTGAACCTCAACTATTGGAGATTGAACTTCATGGGAAGCGGATGAAAGTTTAGATTATTCGATTAAGAGTTTAAGGAATTTGAGGAAGGTTGCAACTTTTGGGCATAAAACTTCAAATAAAACGGACAGAAGTTCAAAATAAATGAATTGAAGTTCAACTTATAGAGAGTAAACTCGAACAAATGAGCCGTAAATTGATGCAAATAATTAAACAAAATAAAATTTAGAATTACTATCTAATGATAATGAATCACTTACAAAAATAAAAATTTACATTAAAATATTAAATTATGGCACTTACACAAAAGCAAAGTGATGAAAAAGCACGATTTGCAAAGTTGGGGATATTCTTAATTGATGAGGTACTCATCTATAAATCATTACTTCCATTTAAGAATGAGGCGGATGATTTTGAAACTAATTACTTGAAGTTTGATGATTTAGCAGAAGGAAAAATTATTGATACTAGTGGTGAGACGGAAGAAAAAACCGCAAACAAATTGTCTATTGCAGAATCCTGTGCACTTTATTGTGGTACGACAAGGGCATTTGCAAAAAAAATAGGCAATTTGGATTTGGCTGCACAAATGTGGTATAGTAAGAGTGATATTTTGGATATGAAAGATACGGAAGTATTAGGGTTTGTAAACAATTTGGTGAAGACTATTACTCCCTTATTGGCTGATATTGTATTTAAGACGTATGGTATTACCGCCCTACAGCTTAGTGATTTAGGGACATTAGCAATAACGTTTAATGGTGAGATTGGACATGCAGGCATGGTAATACATGGTGCTACTGTATCAAATAGAAATTTGAATGATGTGATTAAATTGCTACAAGGCAATATTGAAATGATGAGTTTATTATTGCCAAATTTTCAAAAATTGCAACCTGATTTTGTTGCAGGGTTTAATCTAAATAGTAAGACTATAGATTTGGGTGTGCATCATGGGGGGGTAATGGGGAAAATTACTTTGGAAACTACTGGTGCTGCACTTTCAGACATAAAGGTGGAGATTGTGGGAACTTTGAAGAATGACATAAGTGATGTTTTAGGTGAGTATGCGATTATCAAGGTGAGTCCTTGTACGGCTATTGTTCAAGCATCTGGGGATGGGGTTGTTCTGCAACAGAAAGTTCATACGTTTCATAGAGGAAAGATTGAGCAATTGGACTTTGTTATGGTGGCAATTAAGGAGTGATGAGTTATGAAATATGAGTTATTAGTTTATAAGACTGATAGAAGTGATTGGCTTTTATCAGTCTTTTTTGCCCCCGTCCCCTGAAGGGGTGTTGTCTGAATTAGAATTTGTAGGATTTAAAGATTTTAGGATTGAGGGAAATGAATTATTTGCATGAAATTTATTTGTAGTTGTTAAGAGGTCTACTTAAGTAATCAAACAAAAAAATATATTTTCAAAGATTGTTTATTAATCCCAATGCGTAGGCAATATTTCTCAAAGCGGAGATATTTTTAATACCAAATTTTTGAAAAATATTGCGGAGATGCTTTTTATAGGTAAAAGTAGAAATACACAGCTTATCAGCATTTTCAGCATTTGTGTTATTTTGGTCAACCATCATTACTATTTCTATTTGTCTTTTAGTCAATGAACAAAGACCTTCATTAATATCTTTGCTATCGTACAAAATATACTTATTTATAAATTTGTGCATTTCGATGTCCTCATAATATTTCTCTCCGTTGATTACCATTTCTATGGCAGCCTTAAAAACATCATTGTCTTGAAAGTTTTTACTGATACATCCACTTGCCCCGCATCTAGATATTTTCAAAATGGCACCAACTTCATGCACATCACTAAAGGCAAGAATTGGGATATCGGGATGATTATTGTGTAACCACTCGGTTGTTTCATAACCATTCATTGGGCTCATTCGGATATCCATTAAAACTATTGTTGGAATATAGTTTTGTATTGGAAGACGTGTAATAAAATCCAATCCATTTTCGTATTGAAATACTTGATAATTAAAAGGGTCTTTCTCTAATATGGCAGAGATATAACCTCTAAGTTGACAGTGGTCATCAATAAAAGCAATCGGTAACATTGGTAAGCTATTTTTTGGGTTACATTAATGGAATTATGCTATTTTGTTATTTTAATAAACCTAAAACGAATATATAAAGTAAAGACATCTCAATCAGATTAAAATTTGCTTAAAACATAAAAACATCCCCTTGATTTCATTTCCCATACGAAAAAAAGTTGATAAAAAAATACTCCTTTCGGAGTATTTTTTTTAAAAAGCCCTTTTCTACCATTGCAGTCTATTATTTATGAAGTTGTACTTAATAAGTTATAAGTTTTACGTAAAAACACATTTAGTAGAGATATAAGGTGCTCAATTTATTTCAGATGCAATAATTTGATATGACGGTAGTAAAAGTAAATATTTTTTTTGTTTTTTTAATCACGTTGCTAATTGTGGGCAGCTTGATTAATATTAACATATTTGGACCACCTACACTTTTTGCCTATTTCTCTTATACCATTATTGGTGCTTTTATTACCGTTATAGCTGGAATTGGATTCATCAAAAGCAAACAAACTGTGCAAATATCTAACCCATTTCCTCTTTTCATTTTTGGATTATTGGCAGTTTATTATCTTTTAAATGGATTAGTCAACACACAGGGAGGCATAAATCTGCGCCACTATATAATATTTGTAGATACGTTGTTGCTGTTTAGTTTAAGTGTACTGCTTAATAATGGAAAGATTACTTTTTTAGTCATCAGTAAAACAATATCCCTCATTGCTGCTGTAGAATCTATTATCTGTATTCTGCAACAATTTTCTATAATATCTAGTCTTGATAGTTTGTTTATTGTAACTGGAAGCAATGTAAATCCAAATGTAACTGCCATGTTTTTGGCAATGGCAATACCTGCCATTATGTTGTTGTTGTTTGATTCACCTAGCAACCCTATAAGGGCTTTAAGCCCTTATAGGGTAATGGCGATTACTTCGTTCATACTTTGCCTTGTTGCCTTGGCTTTCCTTAAATGCCGAACTGCATTTATTGGTGCTGTAATTGGAATTACCTTAATTATTAACAATCGTTTCCAATTAATCAAAATGCTAAAAAATAAATTTAGTAACCCTTTACTAATAATTGCGACTGCCCTAACCTTTTGTTTTGTTTCAATAGCCCTATTATTCCTATACCACAGTAAACAGGCTTCTACCGATGGACGTTTGTTCATCTGGAAGATTAGCCTAAAGGCAATAGCTGAAAAACCCATTTTCGGTAGCGGATATGGACAGTTTGAACATGATTATAACCTGGCACAAGCAAGATACTTTGCACAAAAGACCGCCACACAGCAAGAAATATTCAATGCAGGTTATGTACACATGAGTTACAATGAGTTTCTTGAAAACCTTTTTGAAGGTGGTATCATCGGGTTGATATTGTTTGTGGGATTGTTGGTAACATTATTCCCCTGCCCCTATCCCCTAAAGGGGAGGGAACGTTCACCGCAAAAAATTGATTCCAAAACAAACATTGGCACTCTCCATAATACCCCTTTAAGAGATGGAGGTTTCGCTTTCGCTGGCATTGCCACTTTTGTTATTATGTGTTTTTTCAATTTTACGGTGCAAGCTTTACCGGTAAGGGCATTATTTATCATTTATGCGGGAGTGTGTTGTGTAGAAAGGAAAAGTAATCTGAATATAGATTTGGCAACTTTTAAAAAGTTACCAAATCTGGCTAATGCAAACATTTTTAATAAGACACCCTTTATATTTGTGGTAACCGCACTTTCCATCTTTCTTTTTTTTAAAATTTTGACCCTTTCTAAAGCATACAGCCAATGCAATACCATTTTGGAAACACAAAATGACTTGGGTAGTAAAGAAGCTTTACAAGAAATGGCAGCATTGAAAGTTGATTTAAGACAATCAACTCATTACCTACATGGGTATGCTAACTTGCTTTTTAGGACGAAACATTATGATGCTGCTATTGAAAAATATAATCAATCATTGAATTACAATACCAATCCTGAAATTTATATGGAGTTAGGCAACTGTCTAACCAAAAGAGCAAGATATACAGAAGCAGAACAGGCATACACAATGGCAGCCAATATTGAACCCCACCGATTTGCCCCAAAATATGGTTTGATGAAGATTTATGCATTTGCAAAAGACTCAATTAATGCGAAAGTCATGGCACAACAAATAGTTGCAATGAACCCAAAAGTAGAGTCTGAAAAGGTGGAATATTATAAGAGGGAAGCTATGAAATTAATTAATAATTGAAAATGGAGAATTGAAAATTGAAAATGAAAAATTGAAATGATAAGAATTACTAAATATTTATTTTCTGCTTTATTAATAGTGTTGTCGTTTGGATTAGATGCCCAAATGAAGTATCCTACTAGTGTCGAAACTGTTTTGCAAAAGACAAAGGGTAACAGAGGTGAATTGGAGAAGGTATTGAATTATTTTTATAAAACTGGGGATTCTCTGAAAATAAAAGCCATCAACTTTCTTATCTCTAATATGGACATCCATAGCTCCTATAATTACTATTGGGCAGATAGTATTGGAAGAAGGTTGTCTTACAATGAATTGGATTATCCTGATTTCGATTCTTCAATCAGAGCTTTTGATGCCTTAAAAAAAGTAACTCCAAAGATTCATCCTGTATCCAATATTTACAGGGATATTGATAGCATTAAAGGTGATTACCTGATTGAAAATACGGAAATGGCTTTTGAAGATTGGAAACAACCCTTTGCAAAAAGTATTTCTTTTGAAGATTTTTGTGAAAACTTATTACCCTATCGCATCAGTGTAGAACCATTACAAAACTGGCGACCTTATTATAAAAAATATTTTAAGAACCTGAACGACAGCATAAAAGAAAAGGGTGTTGAAGAAGCTGTTAGTAATATAACCTATGATTGCAACAAATGGTTTACGAGTACTTTCAACAAAGAACAACGTAACGAACCTTTGCCAAGGTTAAGTGCATTGCAACTGCTTTTCAGAAAAAAGGGGGCTTGTGAAGATTATACAGGTCTTGGAGTATTCGAGGCAAGGGCTTTGGGAATAGCTGCCACTGAGGAATTAGTACCCTATTGGGCAACTTCTTCAGCTTCCCACTTTTTTGATGTAGCCATCTCTTCACCAAAAAATGTTCCATTTGAACAGCTAAGTACAGCAGTTGCAACAAATTTCATTTTGCCAAGGGAGCCTGGCAAGGTATTGCGTCTCACTTATTCCAAGCAAACTAATGTTTTGGCAAATTTTACTGCAAAAGAAAATATACCTTCTGGTTTTTTGCGTTCAATAAATTACAAAGACGTTACTGAACAATATTGGGAATCAGAGGATATTAATTGTCTACTATTTTCTTCTTTTTTATCAAACAATTTAGCCGAGGAAAATAAAAGGATTGCTTACGCCTGTGTTTTCAATACACTTGATTGGCGACCTATTTGGTGGGGCAAAGTCAAAAAAGATAGTGTCCTATTTACAAAAATGGGCAAAGGAGTTGTTTACCTTCCTATGTATTACCAAAAAGAAAGGCTAGTACCAGCAGGTTATCCTGTAGCTGTGGGCTACCACCATACGATGGTGTTGAAACCAGATACTATTAATATACATAGCATACACTTGAAAGAACAAGATAAATATTTGAAATATAGAAAAGGAAAAAACTACAAGCTTTATTATTGGGACAACCGATGGAAACTTGTTGGCAGCCAAACTGCAAAAGACAAAACAGAGGAACTTGTCTTTGAAAACATTCCCACCAATTCACTCTTGTTGATGGTGCCAGAATATACACTACACAAGGAAAGGCCTTTTATGATAACTGATGAGGGAGAAAGAATATGGTGGTAAGCTGTATTAGTTAGTTAGTAATAAGTGATAATTCTGATACAAAATTTTTAGATCATTCAATTAATAAAACATGGAAAGCAAAGGCCCCACTTAGTTAGACTCAATATAAGATAAGTATCAAAATGATATTTGAAGCAATTAAAGTACATTGACAAGACTAAAATGACATTCATCAATTTCATTCCAAATAAATTAAATCTACTAAAAGAAAAATAATACAATGAAAAGAAAAATAATAATACTAAGTATTTGTTTAACAACAATATATCCATTTGTACCTAAAGCACAAGTAACTAGCAACAGTAGTATTTCGATTGGTTATAC
>CANCPA010000231.1 GCA_947379895.1 Chitinophagaceae bacterium
AACCTCGGTGATTTCAAAGTTTCTGAGCAAAAGTTGAGTAAAGAAAATAGCACAGTTGCATTGCCTTGGGAATCTTGCATCACTATCAGTAAAGGGTGGGGATATAATAAATATGATTCCGTATTCAAAACGCCCGAAGTTTTGATTAGGAATCTCATTCAGGTGGTGAGTGCTAATGGAAATTTGTTGCTAAATGTTGGGCCTTCACCTGAAGGAGAAATACCTAAAAAGTCGTTAGATAGAATGGCAGTTGTTGGAAAATGGATGGTTACAAATGGTGAGGCAATCTATGGAACACATTCGTGGAAAGTTCAGGGAGAGAATGAAGTGGTGGAAAAAAAGGTAGAGAAGGAAACAACCCCTAATAATACGATGAAGGATGTATTGAATGATGTGACATCTCAAAAAACGCCTCCCGATATTCGCTTTACAGCAAAAGGGAATGATGTATATGTGTTTGCTCGTAGTTGGAAAGAAGCAACTGTAGCTGTAAAGTCCTTGGGTGTTAATTCAGGTAAAGTAAAGGGCGTCAGACTTTTGGGCTATAAAGATAAACTTGATTGGAAACAAGGAAATGAGTCACTCAATATTGTAGTTCCCGAAGGACTAAACTTGGATATTCCTATTTATACATTCAAAGTTTCCCTTTAAAGTTTTTCTTTACCACTAGGATAACAAAGAGAAATACAAGGAACACAATGATTTTTAATTTTCAACAATAGATTAGGAGAGGAAATACAGAGTATCTATTCAAATATATTTCTTCCTTGTGTCCTTTGTTTTATCCTAGTGTACCTTGTGGTAAAACGACAAATGAAATAATTTAAAATGAAAAAGAATATAGTTTATACGACATTCTTAGGAATTGCATTTCTAACTAATATACTAATTGGTTCATCAGTAATTGCTCAAGTAAAAGGCGATGAGGACAAAATGATGTATAATAATGTGAAGGTAGGAAGTAAGAATCCGAGGGATGGAAAGGCAATAGATGAGGCCGTAAACGGATGGTGGACGAGTTCTATGAAGAATCATGAACAACGGATTCAGTGGTGGAGGGATGCAAAGTTTGGGATGTTTATTCATTGGGGCATCTATTCTTTGCCCGGCGGAGAGTGGAAGGGAAAGAGGGTAATGGGCTATGCAGAACACTTGATGCGGACTCAAAAAATCTCTCGTACAGATTATCTTGACATTGCGCATCAGTTTAATCCTGTCAAATTTAATGCAGATGAGTGGGTGCGAACAGCAAAGGCGGCGGGCATGAATTATATGATTATTACGGCAAAGCATCATGACGGGTTTGCTATGTTTGATACTAAAGTGTCCGACTTCAATGTACTACAACAAACCGCTTGGAAACACGACCCGATGCTTGACCTATCTGCTGCCTGCAAGAAATATGGGGTTCATTTTGGTTTCTATTATTCTCATGCCTTTGATTGGGAACATCCCGATGCACCGGGTAATGATTGGGAACATAAGAATCCTGGAGGCGATAAGAATTTATCTGGCGGAAGGGATTGGTTCGATGGGAATCCTGAATTGTTGAGAAGGGCAATCAAGTATGTGGACGAAAAGGCGATACCGCAAATTAAGGAGTTGTTGACACAATATCATCCCGATATTCTATGGTTTGATACCCCACATAAATTGCCACTCTCCGAAAATATTCGCATTCTGAAGGCAATTAGGGAAGTGGATACAAATGTGGTGGTCAATGGAAGATTGGCACATGCTGCCGACTTTAATTTTGGTGATTATAAGAATACAGGAGATAGACCTGCCGAGTTTTATCCTGCAAATGGCGATTGGGAGGCGATACCTACCACAAATGAATCGTATGGATATTCAAAGTTTGATGATAGTCATAAATCGGTAAAGTCTTTTGTTCAATTATTGGCAAAGGCTGCCTCAAGGGGCGGTAATCTATTATTGAATGTAGGACCGATGGGAGACGGTGCAATGGATGAGCGAGATTTGGTTATTCTCAAAGGACTTGGTAAATGGATCGATAAAAACAAAGAATCTGTTTATTCAACAGTAAAAACTGGTTTGCCGATACAAAGTTTTGGAGTGACTACAGCAAAGGATAATAAAATCTATCTGCATGTTTTCAATTGGCCGAAAGATGGAAAGTTAATAGTGGGAGGATTGGAGTCTAATATTTCAAAGGCTTATTTCCTTACAGACCCTTTAAAGAAAGTATTGAAGTTTGAAAGGGCAAATAAAGAAGATATATCAATTACAGTTCCTACCACAATTCCCGACACTTTGAATACTGTCATAGTATTAGAAACTAAGTCGCCAATCAAGGCAGATTCAACTAGGTTATTGGTTAATAATATGACCAACAAATTATTGGCTTTCGATGCTATTTTAGTTGGAAAGGGATTCAAATATGCAGATGGAAAGAAGAATACCTATTATGTGGAAGGATGGAAAACGAAGGAACAATCAGTGAAATGGACTGTTCGGGTTGAGAAACCTACTTCCTTTAAGGTATTGATGAAATATGCGTCAACCATTGAAATAGGAGGCAATTATCAGGTCCTTTTTGGAGGCAAGGCAATAGATGGAAATATTACAGGATTTACGCCAAAGGATTCTATTATGACCACAGAAGTAGTGACAGTTAGTCTTCCAAAAGGTACATTTCCAATAGAGGTAAAGGCAACGAATATTACCCAAAAAGAATTGATGAAGTTATATGAAATAGAATTAATACCGCTGTAGGGGCAAACCTCCGTGTTTGCCCAAATCGTTTTTGTTCGATTTTTTAGTTGAGGAAGGTTTCGCTTAAAGCGAAGCCTTCCTTTCTTATTTGTTAAAACAAAAAGGTCATTAGGGGATAAATACAATATATCCGTAACATTGAAACAATAAGATATTTTAAATAGAAACAGATAAAATGAACAGTAATTTAAAAGGATTATTTAGTCTAATAATTATAACAGTATTTGCTTTAGGACAATATCCTTTAAATGCCCAAACGAATGATGCTGCTAAGGCATTTCTCGATTATGTACATAATCCTTCCTCTTCAATTTTGCCCGATTTCTCGTATGTAGGCTATCATAATGGTGAGGTGGCTGTTCCTGAAAACAGGCAATTGAAAGTATTTAATGTCACTGATTATGGAGCGAAACCAAATGATGAAGTTTCTGATAAGAATGCTATCAGAAAGGCAATAAAGGCGGCTGAAAACAATGGGGGAGGAGTGGTCTTTTTTCCAAAAGGTAAGTTCTTGGTAAATGAAGATGATGACGATAAAGACCAAATTGTGATTTCAGGTTCAAATATTATTTTTCGAGGAAGTGGAAGCGGCGAAGGTGGAACAGAAATATTCATGAAGAATATGCTTGCACCGAGAGATAGTACTAAGATGTGGTCTGTTCCTACTTTATTCATCACAAAAAGCAATACTAAAAACTTGTCAATAGGACGATTAACGGGAAATGTCTCAATAGGTTCAAATTCTATTTATTTGCAAAAACCTGCTGATTTAAAAGTAGGAGATTGGATTGAACTAAGAATGAAAGACAATAATCCTGCAATGATTAAAAAGGAAATGGGCATACATGAAGCAGACCCTACTTGGACATCTTTGGTTAAGGATGGAGTTAATGTTAGAATGAATTTTCAGATTAAGGACGTATCAAACAATCATCTTTTGTTAAATGCCCCTATCCCTTTCGAGATTGATTCTAGGTCTGTTTGGTCAGTGTATAAGATTGGATTTCTAGAAGAACTCGGATTGGAACATTTGGCTTTTGTAGGGAATTGGAAAGACAAATTTGTTCATCACCGTTCATGGAAGGATGATAGTGGGTTTAGTCTTTGGCATGTAAATAATGTGGTAAATGGGTGGGTGGTTGATTGTCGGTTTTCAGATGCAAATGCCTGTTTTACAATCGGGGATTATTGTGCTAATATCACCGTTCTCAATTGTACTTTAACTGGTAATCCTGGACACGAAGCAATTAGTAATACGGGTGGTACTAATGTTTTATTAGCCAATATTACAGACGTTTGTGGGGAATGGCATTCAGTGGGTGTAGCTAGAACTAGCATGAATACGGTTATTTATAAGGCAACTTACCCATCAAATACTAGTTTTGAAACACATGCATCTCAACCTAGAAATACACTTTTGGATTGTGTTATAGGTGGGTTACAAAAGAATCATGGTGGAGGTGCACAAGAAAATTTACCTAACCACATGAGTAATCTTATCTTCTGGAATTATAAGCAGACTAATACACCATATACTCCCTTTGATTTTTGGCCAATTGAACGTTATTGGAAAGTTGCAATGCCAATAGTAATTGGATATACGGGAGGTACCACTTTTATTCATGAACAATTAAAATATGAAGAGTCAACAGGAAAGGCAGTGTTGCCCACCTCTTTATATGAGGCACAATTGAAGTTGAGATTGGGAAAGAAGAGTTGGATGGGAGAGTAGTTATGAATTATGAAATATGAGTGATAAGTTGGGAGTAGAAGTGTAGTTTGAATCATGAAAATTTCAATAGCTAATTTGCCTGTACATTTGCGGTATTGACAGAAAAGAATTTATATGTTATTGCCGGGTGCAATGGGGCAGGTAAGACAACTGCGTCCTTTACAATCTTAGTGGATACCTTAGATTGTAAAGAATTTGTAAATGCTGACGAAATAGCAAAGGGATTGTCACCATTTCAGCCAGAAAATGTTTCTTTGGAGGCAGGAAGGATAATGCTGAATAGAATAGATGAGTTATTGAAAAAGGGTGTTAGCTTTTCTTTTGAAACTACACTTTCTACCAAATCATACAGGGGCATAATCTTAAAGGCAAAGGAACAAGGATATAAGGTGACCCTTTTGTATTTTTGGTTGCAGACAATTGAATTAGCAAAAGAACGGGTAAAGACAAGGGTATTAGAAGGTGGACATGATATTCCCGAAGAGGTGATTGAAAGAAGATATGAACGAGGAATCAAGAACCTATTTGATATTTATTTAGATATTGTAGATGCAGTAATGATTTTCGACAACTCGTTCGGTAAACATCAGTTAATAGCACAAACTAATAATTTCAATAAGTTTGTGATAATTGAGGAAACAAGGTTTGATAAATTAAAAGAATACTACAATGGCAGATAAGCAAGAAGATATAAACAAGAAGATACTTGAAGGATTAGAGAAAGCCTATCAGAAAATGATTGAATTCAAGAAACAGAAAAACTCTGACTTAGTTATTCTACAGGATGGAAAAGTGGTGAAAATTAAGCCCAACTAGATTAGTGATTTACTGATTTAAATGATTAAAAATGATTGGTAGTATATGATAACTATGAATTGACTAATCACTTATAACGTATAACGTACAACTTATAACGTACAACTTAATACTTAGAACATAAAACGTACAACTTAAAACGTAAAACCTACTACTTACCACTCCTTTCTCTCCTACATTTATCGCTGCAATATTTTACTTCAATCCATACTTTTTCCCATTTCTTACGCCATACAAAAGGGCGCTTACAAACGATACATTCTTTATAGGGTAGATTTTGTTTCTTTACGTTTTTCATTTTTACTAGTTGTTGGTTTTACACTTTTCTTTCTTGCATGGGTACTTACAATACGCTTGTTTTCAGTTTTAACCAACTCTGTTTTTCGCATTGCCCAAATTGCATCCTTATTCTTTTTCAAGTCTTTATTCAAATCAATGATTGGAAAAGGATAGTCTTTGCCTAATTCAAAGTGATATAAATCAGACTCCATAGGAGTAATTAACCAAGGCTGATGCACTAAGTGAATTGGCAACATCGCTAATTGTGGCAACCATTTTTTAATAAATAATCCATCAGGGTCATGTTCCAATGAGTTCTTCACAGGACTGTAAACTCTGATTGTGTTGATACCCGTTGTACCTGCTTGCATTTGAAATTGAGGATAATGAATGCCGGGTTCGTAATCCAAAAATAATTGGGCTAAATGATAGACACCCAATCTCCAATCCTGAAAAAGATGATGGGTCAGAAATGATACTATCAAAGCGCGCATCCTGAAATTAATCCAACCTGTACTCTCTAGGTATTTCATACAGGCATCTATCAATGGAATACCCGTTTTGCCTTCCTTCCATGCATTGATAAATGCTGTATTTTCTTCTCTTTCTAGTAGTTCGTATCCCTTATTGATACATTCGGTTTCATACCGACACTCCATTTCAAACTTCTGTATAAAATGGCAATGCCAATGTAGTCTTGAAAGGAAGTTTTGGTAGGGTTTCTTATTCTTCTTTTCTTGAATGCCTTGTTTGGTAAGCTGATAAACTTGTCTGATAGAAACATTGCCCCACGAAAGATAGGGTGAAAGCCTCCCACATGATTTTCGACTATCCATTGGTTTCGAAATATGTCGGCTGTAGTTAATTCCCCGTTCATTTATAAAGGAATTTAAATATCTAATTGCATTTCTCTCACCCGCAGGCTGAAAGGATTGGGGATATTCTTTTAGTTGTTCAATAAATGGTTCGTCTATAGGAAAGGGATTATTAAATGGTAGCGTCTCTTTTTGGGAATAACAATTTTCAATAAGTGGTTGATGCATTGTTGTAAACCATAACTTATCCCAATCCTTTCTATTCTTCATGCCACGAACTATCCCATCTCGTTGAAATTCTTTCCATAAAATCCCCTTTTGCTTGAATAGTTTATTAAGTTCAATATCTCTATCGTAGGTTTTCTGAATGCCACTCTCTTGATAACTAAAGACGTTTTGAATGTTGTATTCCGTACTTAGGAATTCAAATACAATGACTGCCTCTTCCTTGTATATGATAATTTCTTGATTATATGCAGTGAAGTGTTTTTGTAATTCGATTAAAGAATGATACTGAAACTGTAAATGCCTTAGCGAACAATCAGGGTAGGCAATCAAAGAAGGTTCGAAGATGAACAGTATCAAATAGGGAAGACTACTTTGTTCCGCAGCCTGTAATGCCGCATGGTCTTGCGTGCGCAAGTCCCTTTTTAGCCATACTATATTGATACTCTCTTTTGAAACTGACATTGATAGGGAAATAATTAATTACCGCTTACTAATTTTATTCATTGAAATAGTTTTTTGTAAAGTGCATTTAAACCGACTAATTTCAGGATTTCTCTTGT
>CANCPA010000232.1 GCA_947379895.1 Chitinophagaceae bacterium
AAGCCCATTCCAATTAAAAAGCATGGAAGAAGAGCTTATAGCATTTTCAAATATGGAATTAGAGTAATAAAGGATGCTTTACTCAATTCCCGAGACAATCAAATATTGCAAATCAATTTCATTTCTAAACTTTTGTCATGTACTTAGAAGTACTATAATAAAAAATAAATACGTGCTTCAAGTTTCAGAATACTAGTTACAAGTTAAAAGACACAATTTAAATGCAACTTGAAACTTGCAACTTGAAACTTGTGACCTGTAACCAGAATGGCAACTTGCAACTACTCTCCTATCTCCAAAACACTCACCTCAATATATTTCATCTTCTGATAATGATAGGATTCTCTAAAACCTATATTGATAAATAGTGTCTTATAAAGTGGATTAGCATAAATCACAGTTAGCTTACGTGGATTAGCAAATACAGACTTTTGAATATTCAAGACCACTTTTTCCATTAGGTATTCGTCAAAAGGATTAAAGAGAAAGATACAATCCACATCGTTGGGAATTTCATACAGTAAAGCATCTTTTAGTATAACTTTTGCAACAAGTGAAGGTTGCTGCTGCTGAATTATCGTTAGATTTTGAAGAGCGTCCAAGCAAAGGGGTTTCGAAATATCTATTCCGCTAACCTTTTTACAACCTTTTGCGGCTGCCATGCAAAGTACTCTCCCCTTTCCACAACCGATATCAAGTAAATGTTTGATTTTAGTAATATCAATTTGATGAAATGCTTTCTCTAACACAGCGTAGATAGCCGGCATATAAATGGTGGCATGCTCAGTCAAACTTTCATCAAGTGAATCTAAATTGTCAATACCAATTGTATTTATACCGTATTCCCGTTCCCCTTTTATTTCATGATAAATAATATAGAGGGCAATAAAAACACTCCAATTGAAGGCAATATAAAAGAAGTAGCGTAAATAGGTAAAGAATCGCATTTAATATGTTGCTTGAATTAAGAAAAATTTAAACCAGATTTGAATAGAAGATGGCATCATTTAGTGAAATCATTCTGCTTTTTGCTACTGCCACTCTTTATATACATTAAAATCGATTTAATATCATCATCAGTCAGGTATTCGAAAGGGGGCATTGGAACCTTATTCCACTTATTAAAGAGTGATTTTGCATACGCATTCTTCGCAATTACTTCCTGTGCATTGCGAATGTAATTATATAATAACACGCTATCATCCCACCTTTTTGTAACGCCTTTTAATGCAGGCCCAGTCAAATTCATGTTAATAGAATGACATGCAGCACATTTTTGTAAAAAAATATTTTTCCCTGATTCCACCCTATCATTGTCAGTTACTTGTAAGTTGATATTTTGTGTTGATGTTCCTCTCGTTTGTTTCGCATCTTCAACGCAAGCTGTGATTAAAAATAAAAATCCAAAACAAATAAATCTCATTAACCCTTTAATTTAGTGCACGAAAATAGTAATTGTAAAAAACAATTAATTTATTAATTAATATTTATTCTCAAAACCAATGTCAGGTTGGGATTTTGATAAATGTATTGTTATCAATAAAAGAAAGAAAAAACAATTTAAATGAATACTATAAACTATATCCAAATTTTTTTTTAATCAGTCTCAAAGTAATTAATGATACAGAGTTTAATTAAAACAATTGCTATGAGGAATTTTATTACATTTTTAAGTCAAATTTGAATTGCAATAATGCCATACCGCATATCATATAATCTTACCGATAATAAATTTATTTTAATAATTGATAGACTATTGAAATTATTGTTGCTACTTTGCCAAACTATCTAATAATAGGTAAATAGATTAGTTTTGACACTACATTTTAATTAGAATTATATGAAACAATTGCTTCTTTTATTAGCCTTTGGATTTTCGCTAATGGGTTCAGCACAAAACAAAATGACTCCCGAACTACTATGGAAACTTGGACGTGTTGCTGGCATAGGTCTAACAAAAGATAAACAGAACATTGTTTATGCCGTAAATAAACCTGATGTACTAAACAATACAAGTTCTAATAAATATTACAAAATACCATTTTCAGGAGGCAAAGCCATCGAGTTGGACGATATAGTTGATAGCTTAGTAATAAATGATAAGATTTCGCCCGATGGCAAATTCTTGTTAACTACAGATGAAGTGTTAGTAAAAAAAGTACATTCTTCCGATTTATATCCTAGTTTACCTAAGGCAAATGCGTATATATACGAATCGCTCAATTATCGTCATTGGGACACTTGGGAAGATGGGAAGTTTGGACATGTATTTTATACGCCTATCGTAAATGGAAAACTTGGAGAATCAAAGGATATCATGCCAAATGAACCTTATGATTGCCCATTAAAGCCTTCGGGAGGTGGTGAAGACTTTATTTGGAATCCTGATAGCAAACATATACTGTATGTAACTAAAAAGAAATTTGGAACAGGCTACGCAATTAGCACTAATACTGATTTGTATGAATATGATTTAATTTCAGGTACTACAAAAAACCTTACCGAATCTAATAAAGGATATGATGTCTCGCCATCTTATAATAACAAAGGGATATTAGCTTGGCTTAGCATGAAGCATGATGGCTATGAATCAGACAAACAAGATATTGTTATTTATGATGGAAAAAAGACCATTAATCTAACCAAAAGTCATGACAATATACAAGTTGAGGGCTTTAAATGGTCGGAAGACAATCAATCAATTTTGTTTTGGGCTCCGATTAATGGTACCATACAATTATTCTCCATTTCAAATTTTAATTTCGCCAATAATCCTGATAATAAACCTATAATCCGTCAAATTACTAAAGGAAATTTCGATGTTACAGGCATTATTGCTCAGAAAGGAGATACCCTTATTGTGAGTAGAACGGACTTTAATCATGCTGCTGAACTATTTTCACTAACAATATCTAAAGGCGAATTTACACCTTTAACAACTGTAAATGATGCAGTATATAACAAATTGGCTTTATGTAAATCCGAAAAAAAGTTCGTTACTACTACTGACAACAAAAAGATGTTAGTATGGGTGATATTGCCTCCAAATTTTGATTCTTCAAAAAAATATCCTACGCTACTATATTGTCAGGGGGGACCACAAGTTGCTTTGACACAATTTTATTCTTATCGATGGAATTTGCAACTTATTGCTTCTCAAGGTTACGTAGTTGTAGCACCTTGCCGTAGGGGAATGCCTGGATTTGGCACTAAATGGAATGAAGAAGTAAGTAAAGATTGGGGTGGGCAAGTAATTCAAGACTATTTAAGTGCCATAGATGCTGTAAGTAAGGAAAAATATGTAGACATCAACAGAAGGGGATGTGTAGGCGCAAGCTTTGGAGGGTTCTCTGTATTTGCCTTGGAAGGGGAACATAAAGGAAGATTTAAAACATTCATTTCACATGATGGAATTTTTGATTTCAAGAGCAATTATGGAACAACTGATGAATTATTCTTTTCTAATTGGGAAATGGGAGGCAATTATTGGGATAAAAACAATCTAATTGCACAAAAGTCTTTTAGTCAAAGTCCAAGCAATTTTGTGGATAAATGGAATACCCCCATTTTAATTGTTCAAGGTGGAAAGGATTATCGAGTACCAATTGAACAAGGACAGCAGGCATTTCAGGCAGCACAACTAAAGGGCATTAAGAGCAAATTATTGTACTTACCTGAAGAAAATCATTGGGTATTAAGCCCTCAAAATGCCTTAGTTTGGCAACAGGAATTCTTTAAATGGTTAGATGAGACTATGCCACAAGAAAAAAAATAATTTAAAAAAGGACGATGTGAAAATACATCGTCCTTTTTTTATGCCAACTTCAAAATTTATTGGCTAATTATTGAAGCTTATCTAATAAAAAATGTCTTTTATACGGAAATCCCATCTTTTTTTATAAAAAATATGGACTAAACAGAATAAATACCCATACCAATACGTTATATATGGTGAAAAACATTTTTTACCCAATTGCGGAGTACTTAAATTAAGTAATATCGTACTTGAATCAATAGTTAAATGACTGTTCGTAGCAATTATAACCTTAAAATGAAAATAAAAATAAATAAAATTGGAGGCATCCTGTTTTTCTGTATGTCGATTGGAATCGTATCTGGTCAATATTATGGAACAACTACTACAAATGCGCTAAATACAGCTGCAAATTCGAAAGGTCATTATAATAATTACTCTAATATTTATTCACCATCAAATTATGTTGGCTTTTACTGTACCGTAAATGATTATGTGGGCGATTTAAATAATAATAGGTTTAACTTATTTAAAACTAAATATTTTAATCCCGGCGCTGCAATTGCACTTGAACAATATTTGAATCCCTTTTTTACCATCAAAGAACAGGTATCTTATGATTGGGTACAATATGAAAGTCCTACAAAATTAACAGGCGTAGATGCACAGTTTTTATCAGCAGATTTAATATTCAAATATAAATTTAATAATGATTATGCATTAAGAGAAGCGGCAATAATTGCACCTTTTATTGAGTTTGGAGGAGGGGGAACCTATCTAAGTTCTCGACAATTTGTAAATGATAAGTCAGGTGCAGGGATAATAAATGACATTAAGTTTAATGTTCTAGCAGGACTAGGCTTAACATTTCGACTGAATGCAAACTTAGGTTTTGAAATTGCAAGTAAAGTCTATATGCCAATGAGTGATGCATGGGACGGACTTGTAAAAGGAGGAAATGATATTTGGGCAAACGATATATATGTACAGCATAGTGCAGGGCTAGTATTTACTTTAAGAAAATCGAATGACAGTGATCACGACGGAGTGCCAGATAATAAGGATGACTGTCCATATACTCCCCGAGGAATAAAAGTAGATAACCGAGGATGCCCTGTAGTAAGGAACCAAATTGCGTCTGTTAATCGTAGTAATAATAGCAACAATTATGGAGATCAAGATGCTGATGGTGATGGCGTTCCAAATTCGAGAGATAGGTGTGCAAACACGCCAATTAACACAAAGGTTGATATGTATGGCTGTCCTTTAAACAAGGACGACGGCTACGACAAGGATAGTGATGGTGATGGGGTCCCAGATTCGAGAGACAAATGTGCAAACACACCACTAAATACTAAAGTTGATGAAAACGGATGTTCAATCAATACAGATTTTAATAATGATAAGGACACCGACGGTGATGGTGTTCCTGACAAAATAGATAGATGTCCTTTTAGTGCAGGACCTGCATCCAATAAAGGTTGTCCCGAAGTAGCTGCAGAAACAAAGAGGAGATTAAAATTTGCAACAAGAGGAATTTATTTTCAAACAGCTAAATCTGTAATAAAGCCTGAGTCGTATCCAATGTTAGATGAAATTGTAGACATTATTAATCAATACCCTGATTACAATTTGCGCTTGAGTGGTCATACCGACGATGTTGGCGGTGAAGAATACAATCGGGCATTATCACAAAGTAGAGTAGACCAAGTAAAGGAATATTTGATTAATAAGGGCATTGACAGGAATAGATTAGAAGCGATAGGCTATGGAAAGCAGAAGCCAATTGCAAACAATAGCACCGTTATTGGAAAGGCACTAAACAGAAGAGTAGAGCTTGAATTATATTTAAAATAAAGTTGTATTTGATAAATTATTTGTTTTCGGATAATCGAACCCTTACTTTGGCAGCCAAATTATAGATTAATTATGATGAATAAAGTATTATTTGCATTAGCCTTTATGGCTTTATTTACTTGCGATTTACATGCACAGAAGTCAAAGAAAAAAAAGACAACTACGGTTATAACTACAAAAAAGACAACCACAGTAGCTGCTACAAAAAAGGTAGCTGTAGATTCAACTATTATAAAAGATAGTATAAAAGCAGCACAAAGCACTCCTGCACAATCGTCAGGCATTTTGGGCGGCTTGTTAAGTGGCATTACAAATGGCATTACAGGATCAGGAAAAAGCAGTTTAACGACAGGGGACATCAGTAGTGGCCTAAGAGAAGCCTTACAAGTTGGCGCTTCGAATGCAGCGAAAAAATTAAGCTTAGCCGATGGATTCTTTGGTAATGCTGCATTAAAAATATTGATGCCTCCGGAAGCTCAAAAGATAGAGAATACACTCAGAAGCGTAGGAATGGGTAAGCAAGTAGACGATGCTATTTTAAGTATGAACAGGGCTGCTGAAAATGCATCTCAAAGTGCAACTCCCATATTTATAAATGCAATAAAAGGAATGACAATCACAGATGCAGTTGGTATTTTAAAAGGAAATGATACTGCTGCAACCTCCTATTTGAGGGGAAAGACAACTTCACAATTAACAGATGCATTTAAACCTGTAATTCAAGAGTCATTGGATAAAGTTAATGCAACAAGTTACTGGAGTACATTAATGAGTGCTTATAATGCAATTCCGTTTGTAAGCAAAGTGAATACAGACCTAGCAGGATATGTTACAGATAAGGCTTTAGCAGGCATGTTTACATCGGTAGCACAAGAAGAGAAAAGTATTAGAAAGGACCCGATTGCTCAAACAACGGATATATTAAAAAAAGTATTTGGAAAATAGAATCATATATTAGAAACTTGTTCCCTAATTTATTTAAATGGAAATGATTTTCAGCAACAACAGAATATGATGCTGGGTTTAAAAGAGAGAAGGTTTAAAACCTTATCTTTGAAATCTTAAACAATCAAATTGTTAAATTATTATTTATGAAAAAAATCTTAGTAATTCTTGTTTTAGCAGCTTCTATATCTCTGCTATTAGCTTCATGCGCTTCGCAAAAATATAGGGGATGTCCGTCAACAAACAAAAGATATTTTACAGGATAGGTCACTATATTTGTACGCAAATTACAAATATGAATTGGATACAAATTACAGATGAGTGCCTGTTGGATGAGATTAAATTAAAGTCCTTTCAACAGGCACAAATTATTTTTAAGCATAGTACAACATGCAGTATCAGTAGCATGGCAAAAAACAGATTAGAAAAAGGAGAGACAAACTTGGACATTTACTATCTTGATCTGTTAAATTTTAGAAACATCTCCAATAAAATTGAAAGC
>CANCPA010000233.1 GCA_947379895.1 Chitinophagaceae bacterium
TATGGAGTACTTACTAGCAATACAAAGTGTTTAACTGCCAATAATATTTTGAGTAATACCATAACCCTGAATGTGGCAGATACTGCGAAATCCGTTTTACAAACAATATCAGGGTGAAACAGTGTACTCTACAATGGTAAAACCTATACAAGTTCAACTGTAATAAAAGACACGGTCAGGACAGTGCACGGTTGTGATAGCCTTTATAATGAAACTTCAATCATTGTAAACAAATCAAGTGTGTCCACCTTACATGCAGAAATATGCGAAGGCGAGTCTTATTCGATTAATGGAAGTAATTATACTTCAGCAGGCATTTATGATATTCATTTAACGAATGCGGTAGGATGCGATAGTGCCTTGACATTAACCTTAACTGTCAAATCGAAGTCAGTCAGTACTACAACAGCGTCTATTAAGATGGGAGATGCATATTTGTTTAATGGAACAGCCTTTACCACAGCAGGCACTTATATGATTCACCTAACAAATGCAGTAGGTTGCGATAGTGCTGCTACATTGGTATTAACGGTTATTGGGAATTATACGATTAATGGAAATATCAGAAATCCAAAGGGACAAATTATTCCTAATGTTACAGTGGGATTAAATGGAAAGGACACCACAATTACAGATAGTAACGGGGATTTTCAAGTGGTTGTGACTCCCGATAGTAATTATACAATAAGACCGAAAAAGAATAATGACAAATTGATAGCAAACGGTATTAATGGAACAGATATTAGCCTGATACAGAGTCATATATTGAAGAAAGTGATACTAAATTCTCCATTTAAGTTGATTGCTGCCGATGTTAATAATGATGGTGCAGTAAACGGGACAGATATTGCCTTGATTAAATCGATAGTTCTTAAGCGTATCACAAGTTTTAGTGGCAATCGTTTATGGTCGTTTGTGGATAGTAGTTTTGTATTTGCTACTCCAACTAAACCATTCCCTTATCGAGACAGTATCTATATTCATAAGATTTCAGCTAGTCAAACGAGTCAGAGTTTTGTAGGTGTTAAATTGGGCGATGTAAATTATGATTGGAATGTCGCTATCTTAGGTAATGCAAACAAGTCCACTCCAATTGAATTATTCAATAATCAAGTTGCCCCGAATGCTGCCACTACAGAAGTGCGAGTTCCTGTGCGAGTGAAGAACTTTAGGAATATCATGGGTATTCAGTACACCTTAAACTTTAATCAGGAAGTATTGGAATTGAAGTCAATTGAAAATAATACACTTGGATTTGATTATAATACCGACTACTCCCATGAAGGTAAGTTAGCAATGCTTTGGGTAAATCCAAAAAGCGAGGCAGAGTCAATTTCGGATAGTACTGTATTGTTTGAGTTGGTATTTAAGCAGAAGAAGAGTCTAGTCAATGACGAATTTGCTATTACTTCAGATATTACAGAAGTGAATGCCATTGATGGTAATTATACCTCTGTAGGAATCATCAATTCGTTAAGGATTAAAACGGAGGAATTGATTTCTATGGATAATTTAAATGTCTATCCCAATCCCACAAAAGATATGGTTACTATTAAGGGTAGTCATATCAATAAGATTCAATTGATTGATAACATGGGGAAAGTGGTAAAAGAAACAAAGTTTCAAGAGGCAACTAATCCTTCAATCTCTTTGGGTAAATATGCAACAGGAGTCTATCGTTTATTGATTCAGACAGCAGACGGAAAGGTTAAGAATGTTAATCTATTTAAAGAGTAGTGAAGTGCGGAATAGAATTGGATTTTAAAGTGGTGTTATAAATCAGAAGGCTTTAACACAAAGTCAACGAAGAAAAGACAAGGACACAAGGACTTCTTTTTAAATAATTGGCAGGCAAGTACCAAAAAGTATGCTATTCCTTTGTTCAAAACCTTGTGCCCTTGTGGTAAAAACACCTGAGTAGGAACGGAATATTTAATTAGAACCCTTTGTGGTCCTTGTTTTTTCTTAGTGTTCATTGTGGTAAAACATGCACACAGTTTACTTTGGGAATATGATAAAATCCCTGAAGTTTTCGGTATCAATCACCGTTCCATTTGCAGCATATTTCTCTAAGAAAGACTTTGGAATCTTGTTTCTTCCACCACTTTTCCATTTGAATTCATAAGCTGAAATCTTACCGTCCCTTTCTTCCACAAAATCAATTTCTTGCTTTTGTATGGTACGCCAAAAGTAGTTGTTAGTATATTGCTGATGATAAGCCTGAAGTTTTTTCCTTTCAGAAATTAAAAAGTTCTCCCATAAAGCCCCTTTGTCAATTCTTAGATTGATAGGATTCAGGTTATTAATAATCATATTGCGCATGCCATTATCGTAGAAGTAAATTTTTCTGTTATTCTTGATTTCATTCCTTTGATTGGTTGAAAAGCTATTTAATTGGAATATGATAAATGATTTCTCCAAAATATCAATATAATTCATTACCGTTATTTTGTCAATACCTAATAAGTTGGAAAGCTCATTGTACGAAACTTCGTTACCTAATTGCAGTGCTAATGCCCTTAACAATTTTTCAAGCATTTCAGGTTTTCGAATGCCTGTCAAGGATAGTACATCCTTATATAAATAACTAGTGGTAAGTTGTTGTAAAATTTGATGGGCATCAGAAATATTATTAATTACATCAGGATACATGCCATAAATCAAACGGTTTTCGAGTTGTTGAGCTGCCGTCAGATACCCTATATTTTCTTCAAATTCTTGCCAACTGATTGGGTAGAGGTGATATTCAAACTTTCTTCCAGTCAATGATTCTTGTGTCTTATTGTTAATTTCCAAGGCAGATGAGCCACTAACAAAAAGTTGTACCTGTTTGAATTGGTCGGTTATTATTTTCAGAGTGATACCAATGTCATTTATCCTTTGCGCCTCATCGATAAAAACTAGGGTATTGTTCCCAATTAATTGTTTTAATTTCTGTGTACTGATATCATCAAGAAGTACCCTAATTGAGGGATCGTCACCATCTAAAAATAGATATTCTTTCTCTTTAAGCAATTCATTAATTAATGTTGTCTTACCCACCTGCCTAGGGCCCAAAATGATAATTGCCTTACCCTTGAAAAACTTATCTCTTATTGACTGCTCGATTGTTCTTTTTATCATAATCACCAAATATACTATATAATTGGCGAGTATCATCACCAAATACTATGTATAATTGGTGATTAGGGTGTTTTTTGAACCATTTTTTAATAAATCACTCTTGCAGAGGCGGTCTACATTTCATCCTATCTTTCCTCTTACCCACTTTTGGTGCACCTCCTAATTTAGTGTCTGTATTTTGAGCATAGTTTTTCTCTAGAGTAAACTTATAGCACATCGTTAGTTCAAAACCACCCTTTGATTGAGAGGCTGTCTTCAACTTACTTAATGTAATATCATAACTCAGCCCAAAACTAAAATCTGAAAGATCCATTCTTATTGTAGGTACTAAGGCGTCATTCCAACGATAATAGGTGCCTGCCGAAATAGACATATCGAACCCTAAATTACTTCCTGACTGATTATTTAAATACCTTTCATACATAACTCCACCAAAAAACTGTCTATTGCCACCCTGACGAAAATAGTCTGCCGAAAAGTTTAACTTACTCAAATTATTTAAAGGCAAATAAAGTCCCGCATTGAAAACATATTTAGGACTTAACATTGTTGAAGTATCATTTGAATAGAAACCTACTTTGGGTTGATTTAAATGAAATACCCCCATTCCAATATAATATTCAACCCATTTTTGAGTAGTAGGGTCATAACTTGCATCAAAATTACTGCTCCAAGATAGTCCTGTAGACATATCAAAATAAGTAAAGTTTGAACGATTAAAACGCTGTGCAGAAACTACATTTGGATTAAAGGACCCTGTTAAAGGATCATATTGATCACCCATTTGAAGTTTTAAGGGATCAAACTGACTGATGACGGGGCCTCCCATAAAAGCTAATGACAAATAATTATCGTCATCACCACTCAGTGATTTATGGAAATTGACCACCGGCAAAAACTGTGTCCTTCCCAAATTGATATCACCTGCAACATCCCTAACTATTTGAACACCTCCCGTAATCAAATCTGCATCTCCCCACTTCCAAGGCAAAGGAAACTTCGATTCAATACTTAATGCTTGTGTTTTATAAGGCACGGTAATGCTTTGCCACTGATTACGAATAGTCCCGCCGATTCTCAAATCGCCATCAAAAACACCTGCTAATGCAGGATTACGTAATAATGGGGATTGGTCAAACTGTGAGAGTGTTAAATCTTGGCCCCTCACAAAAAAGACAAGCATCAATAAAAACGCATTTAATAAAAATATTTTCAATTTCATAATTAATTTTTTTTAAAGATTCAAGTTACTAGTTACAAGTTGCTAGTTTCAAGTTCCCAAAAACCTGCAACCTGTATCCAGTATCCTGTAACCTTAAACCTTAAACCTTACACCTTACACCTTCTACCTTAAATCTTAAACCTTTCTCCCGTCACTTCAAAACAGATATGTTCCCTTTATACGTAAACGGCACCTCATTTTCACAAACCACTTCACAAGTATAGACATAAACATCAGGGCTTGCAGGAATGCCCTTCACCTTTCCGTCCCAACCAAACGATACATCATTTGGTTGAAAGTTCGTTCGTTCAAATACTATCTGCCCCCACCGATTAAATATCCTAAAGGAATTAATCACCCTTATTCCCTTGCCTTGAACGACCAATTTATCGTTGATTCCATCATTGTCAGGTGTAAATGTATTCGCTATATATACCTGCGTGTTCTTACAAAATGCCTTAATACATAGGGTGTCCACGTTGGCACTACAGCCATAAATATTCGTTGCAGTGAGTGTATAGCAAACATCATGTTCTACAGTCGCTAATGGATTAGGGCAGTCATCACAACTCAAATCCACACTCGGAGACCATATATATTTATTGATTGGACCTGCTGTTTCAGTTGGGAAAGTGAAAACAGGATGAATTGGATATACAGTTCCTGTCGATAATACCTGATTCTGCCCCAAATTTACTTGAGGATAAGTGCCCACTGCCACCACTAAATAGGACGTGTCGGCAAAGCAATGATAATTATCCGTTCCTATCACCCGATAGTGGGTAGTCAATTCAGGATTTGCAAGTGGGGTAGCGATTTTTGTAGTATTAAGACCTGTTGAAGGCGACCAATTGTAATTGGTGGCACCAAAAGCCGCTAATTGTTTAGGTTGATCTCCCAAACACATCGTATCATTTCCCGAAGTGGTCATCACAAAAGGAGGTATGACAGTAATTAATAGGGTATCCCTTCCCGCACATCCAAAGTTATTATATCCTGCCACCACGTATCTAGTCGTCGTAGTCGGATTCGCTATTGGGTTAGGGCAGTTATTACAACTCAATCCAGCAGAAGGCGTCCATTGATAGGTGGTAGCACCCAAAGTATTGATGAAATTGGATTGTCCTAAGCACAGTTGAAAGTCAGGATTAGTCACCACCTGTGGGGTAGGATAAATTTTAACCGAGGCTGTAGCCGTATCATAACATCCGTAAGCTGTACCCATGATTAATGTAACAGAATAATTGCCCGCCTGCGCAAAATAGGCGTTTACATTGGGAGTGTTTGAAACATACCCATTAGAAAATACCCAATTAAAATAGGTGCCCGGGTCAATTGAAGTGACTATTGCATCGTAAACGACAGCCTGTGTTGCACAACCCGTACTATCTGCCAAAATATCTACTTGAGGGGTATTATTAACTTTAATAATTGTTTGTCGATAGGCTGTATCTGTACATCCACTTGTAGATTTTACAATCAACTGCAATGGCCAAGTATTTGTTTCTAAATACAAGTGAACTGGATTTTCTTCAGTACTCGTTGTCTTGTCCCCAAATTGCCAATTCCATGATACCAACCCGAGATAGGCACTTGAGGCATCTACAAAACTAACGGTTGTTGTATCACACACCTTTTTTGCCTTCAACGAGAAGTCGGCCAATACTTTATCAATAGTTATGGTATCAATCCCTGCTAATTTTACTTTACAACTTCCCTTTTCCCCTGCTATGAGTGTCGCATCCGGGACAAAATTTCCAGATTGAGGGTATAGATAGGAGAGATTCTTTTCTGTTGTAATAAAGCTGACGCCATTTCCAAAATTCCATTTTATAGAATCCGTTCCTGTGACATTTGCCTCAAATTTAACGGCTACCTTACCACAAATAGTATCGTGATCATAAGTAAAGTTTCCTGCCGGTCCGTTGACTGTAATTTGCTTCGTCCCAATATAAGTACATCCTCCTGTATCTATTGCCGACATGACCACTTGATAAACGCCCACTTTTGTGTAAGTATGCGTCACATGATTACCCGTAGAAGGATTAGTAGTTCCATCGCCAAAATCCCATTTGCAAAGCTTTGTCGAAGCCGCAAATCCATTATTGAATGTTACGGTGAATGGTACACACTTACTTACACTATCCGTAACCTGTATATAGCCTGGCAAAGAGGATAAAATAGTTACTTGACGAATAGCAGTATCCCGACAAATATTTGCTGATATATGTTGCCGTTCTGCAATTAATTGCACATCATAATTACCTGCATTTTTGTAGTCATGAACGGGGTTAGTTAAGACTGACTGTGTAGTATCGCCAAAAAGCCATTTTAAACTTGTCGTTGCATCACTAGTATTTTTAAAGTAGATGGGGTGTCCAATACAAACCGTATCTGGAGAAAGCATGAAAGAGGCTTTTGGAACACTTAATACCTTTATGACAGAAAATCCTGTTGTATCTGTACAGTTATTGGAGGCATGAATAGTTACATTAAATGTACCTATTGTATCGAATTGATGCACCACTGTATCTAAATTAGAAGCCTTACCAATTGATGTAAACAGGCTGCCATCACCAAAATCCCAGTTAATAGTGGACGCACCTTTTGTAGCATTTACAAAGTGAACATCACTCTTACTACAGCTATTCAATTCATTTCCATTTACGATGACTTGTAGTTGAATGGTACTTGCAGCAACAACTATTGCAAA
>CANCPA010000234.1 GCA_947379895.1 Chitinophagaceae bacterium
GTTGTTTTTGTGCTGCATTTTGTTGTTGTGTTTATTAAGTTACAAAATTATTCATTAGTGTCATGCGCTTCGTTCCGCTACGCTCCACTTCAGCGCATGACACTAATGAATGCTTAACTCTGTTTACACAAACATGTATTTACTTCCTGCCCAACAAAATTCAAAGTCTCCTTACGTCAATTCAACCTACATATAATCACAATAATCGTAGTTGACCATGATACCCCAACTTTCAAAGATGCGCTGTGGACTCATATCGGCATTATAATGAATAGCATGAATCTTTGCACCATTTGATAAATGGAATTTCGCAACTGAACTAGTCCCTTCATTCAAGTACTTTTTAATGGCACGCTCTGCAGGAATATATTTAAAGTCCTTGCGTAAAGAGGGGATTGGACTTAGGGTAAAGAAGCGCTTGATGCCCATTTTTTTATAATACTCTTTTGCTTGTTTGATTGCAATTGCCCCTGCACCTTTGAGAGTAGAATGCTCTAAACGAAAGATAGAATAAAAAATTGTGAACATATAAGTATCGTCCATCATTTCAGTGGCATCATCATCGCTCATGATAAACTCCATATTCTGAGGTAATTTGTCGCCAAACTTCACACAAATAATGGTATGCGGCTCTGCTGAATCATCTTCTAGATGAGCCAAAATAGTTCGGGTGCCCTTAATCCTACTTTCCAAAGGAATTGAAGGGTGAACGGGATCTTCCTGAACATACTCCAACCATTCCGTTTTAAATTCTGCTGAGCCATATTCAATAATCATAATTCAGAATTATATAAATGTTTTGTTGTTTGTTTGTTGCTTAGAACAGTTACCAAATATTCCTCCAAATCGTCACATACTGATAGCTGTTCCCAATTACTCAGAAATATCACTTCTCAGAATATTTTACCACGAGTAACACTAAGAAAGTTGTACGTTATAAGTTATACGTTTTAATTAAAAAACACATTTACATGAAATACAATTTTCTAGGTTTAGCCTAGTGATCTTTGTGGTAAAAACTTCTAAATTATTATCTTATAAAAATTATTATTTAACCAAATCTTTCTTAATCCAAAAGGAACCAATCATCGCAATGAATGCAAAAACTGACATGGAGAGGAATGAAGAGGAGAAATCTCCTGTCCATTCTGCTATCCGCCCTACTAACGGCGCACCTGCCAAAATCATTACTACCCCTAACATATTAACGAGTCCCATTGCAGCCCCTCCTCTTCCTGGGAATAACGCCACAGCTCGATTGAATAGTGCGGCATAAGGAAGCCCTGCACCAAAGCCCATGATGATGATGGCCGATAACGCTAACGGTAATGAAGAACTATTAAAGGACAACATCGCACAGGCAGTCCCAATCATTAATAAACTCAAAATCAATAACCATCTATACCCAATTTTTAGTACTAAAGTCCCCCCTAATACACGGGTAAAAATGCCTAATAATAATACCATACTACCAATAGCGCCCGCCTGAATAGGTGGTAATCCTATTTTTGACTTCAACATTTCTATTACCCAAGAACCTATTACTAAAACAAGTCCAAAAGTTGCCATCTGTACGAGCCCTAACAACCACAACTGACCATGAGAAAGTAAACTTCCAAAACTCACATGTGGATGTTCCTGCAATTCAGGTTTTGGTGAGGCTATCAACCATAAAATCAATACTGCCAATGCAACAAAAGCCGTTGTTATAAATGATGTTGACCATCCAAAAGCCTGTGCCACTCTTGGCACAGCAAATATCACAAAGCCTGAACCCATCAAAATAGACGCCCCATAAAATCCTTGCGCTTTCATCAACATTTCATGTGGTAATGCTTGCGTTAAATATCGAGAACCACTCACAAACGCAATACCTGTTCCAAAACCTACTAATATTTTCCACATCAATAATTGCTGATAACTTGTGGAATAGGCTAGACCCGCATTACAAATAACTATTATTGCCAAAGCCAACATCAATGTCTTCTTTCCCCCATATTTATCTGCCAAATGCCCCCCTGGAATTTGCATGATTGCATGCGTTGTAAAAATCCCTGTGGTTAAAAAACCTGCCATTGTCTTTGTAAAAACAAACTGTTTCATTAATATCGCTGCTAAAGGCGCATGGTTTGTATAGTTTGCTGAATATGCAAATCCTGCTAAACAGGCGTATACAATTTTAAGCGTGTGTTTGTTCATATAGCTGTTTTCGTGTTGCCAATTACGAATTTACAATTACGAATTACGAATTATGAATTTCGACGATTCAAACCGTAATTCGTAATTTTCAATTCGTAATTGAGTTGTTAATTCGTAATTGAATGTTTACTTATTTCTTTTACTTTATCACTAATATTTTTACCCCAAGCCTTATACCCTTCATCATTATAATGAAGTTTATCATCGCGATAGTATTTGGTGATTGGTTTGCCATCCTCTCCTAAAAATTTGTCTGACGAAGGAAGGTAATACAAATTAGGGTTGCTTTCACAATAGGCTTTTATCAAGCTATTTGCCTCAGAAACCTTATCCCATACAGCCCACCTTTTTTCACTAGGTGAAATCTGTAACCAAGTAATTGGCATATTAGGATATTTCTCCCTAACAACTTTTACCACATACTTAAATAGTTCAAAGACCTGATCGGGCGTTTTATCCTTTTCTCTTGCCACAATATCATTGCCTACATACATAAACAACGCTTTTGGCTGATGAGGGTAAACAATACGCTTTATATAATAAGCAACATCACGCAAATTACAACCACCAAATCCACGATGAATTACATCCTTATACCCTATATCTTCCCTGATATTCTTCCAAAAACGGATATAAGAACTACCTAGAAATAGGACTGAATTCGGATCATATTTCTCTACTTTATTCAAACTGTCGAAGCTGCTGATTTCTTTTTCCCAACGAAATACACCTTCTTCATTCTTACCTTTTACTATTTTCAGTTGTGTATATAACCAGGCAGCCATCGAATTAACTGCACTATCTTGCTTATTAGCATTGTTATCTAATGTATGACCTGCTCCAATGAATGGACGCCAACCTGTAGAAACCCCCACTTGCAAACATTGCTGATACAGTGTATAAGCACCATACTTAAACATGCTATAACTGAAAGAACTATCATAAGGAACCGTTTTATCGGCTGTACCTGCTACATTAAATAAGGGAACATCTCCTTTTCTAATCCACTTATAGTCAATCATCGAACCCCAACAATTTAATACGCCTGCCACTTTAGATGAATAGCCTGCATTGCCGCTATTCCCATCTAAAGCTCCTAAACTTGCTTTATCAACTATTGATGGAATATCTTCCTCACGCATATAGGCAATTCCTAAACAAGTCATTGCACCTGCAGAACTTCCTGTGATAAAAATCTGAGAAGTATCTATTCCATAGGCAGTCGCATTTTTTCTAAAGAAACGAATAGCCGCTTTTCCATCTTGCTGTGCCCTATACATCGCCTCAGCATGACCTTTGTTTTCGTCCGATTTATCAACACCTAAACGATAGTCGATACTAGCAGACACGTAACCACGTTTTGCAAAACTGTTACAAAGCAAGGAACTAAAAGCGCCTGTTTTTGTGTTACTCTTAAAACCACCCCCATGAATAAAAATCAAAAGAGGACGATGCTTGTTCGTGTCTATTTTTGGGGGAGAATAGACATCTAACAACAGACTTTCGTTTTTACCTTTTAGCGTGGTAGCCTGTCCGTATTGAATATCATTAGAAGTCTCTACTGAATTAAATACCTCTGACTGGTACCTTTTCTGTGCACTTACAAAACCTACCAACAAAATGAAGACAATAATAATTTGTGTTCCCCTTAGTAATCTCATATAAATAGTTTTTTAACGTCATTCTTAGTCACTTTACCCATTGCATTGCGTGGTAATTCATTGACTAATAAATACTTTCTTGGTGTTTTATAGGCAGCCATTTTCTCACGAAGCCACTTATTTAATTCCTTTAAATCAATAGCAGGATTAGATACAACTATAGCAGCAACAATCAATTCACCCCATTCTTCATCATCAATACCCACAACAGCTACATCTTTAATTTCTGGATTAGTTCGTAGTACTTCTTCTATCTCTAAAGCAGAGATTTTATAGCCACCCGACTTGATAATATCAACAGAATTACGACCCATGATACGGTAATACCCCTCTTCTACGATGGCGATATCACCTGTCTTGAACCATCCGTTACCAACAAATGATTCATCTGTAGCATTAGGTCGATTCCAATATTCCAAGAATACATTATCACCTCTCACCAAAATCTCTCCCGGTTCTCCTAATTGTACATTTTGATTCTGTTCATCCACCAATCTGATACTTACTCCCGGCAAAGGCAAACCTACATGACCGGGCTTACGTTCGCCATGAAAAGGATTACTGATTGCCATTCCTATTTCTGTCATCCCATAGCGTTCCAATAGAATTTGACCACTAATATGTTTCCATTTATCCATTACTGTTACAGGCAAAGCAGCAGAACCGCACACCATCAACCTGAATTTCTTCATACACTCTGTTAGTTCTACTTGCTTGTCAACTGGCAATGATTCCCAATGAGCGATGAGTTTGAAATAGATGGTAGGCACTGCCATAAATAGATTCAACATACCATCAAGGAATATTTTATAGATGCCTTCTGCAGAGAAAGAAGGTAAGAATTCGCAGGCAGCCCCACTACAAAGAGCACATGAAATGACATTCACAATACCATGTACATGATGCAACGGTAATACACAAAGGATATGATCAGTTTGCTTCCATTCCCATGCTTTTACAAGGGTTGTAACCTGTGCTTCTAGATTTCTGTGCGTAGAAACCACTCCTTTAGGTTTATTAGTTGTACCACTCGTATATAGAATCATTCCTCTACGGGTAATATCAATTTCAGGTAGAACCACATTTTCATGTAAGGTTTCATTGCCCAAAACGATTAAACGGATATTACGCTCCTGGCATAAATCAGACAAAATAGTTTCATATTGAGGCGAAACAACCAAAATAGTAGCGTTAGTATCTTCAATTACATATTGCAAAGACGGTAACGGATGTGTGAGGCAAAGTGGAACTGCAATACCACCTGCTTGCCAAATTGCCCATTGTACTTTTACATAATCAAAACCGGGATCCACCATAAATCCGACCCTAGCTTCATGCAAATCGTCTATTTCCATCAATAAATCACCTGCAAATGATGTAGAGGCACCCAATAATTGACGATAGGTAAACTTTTTGTCATGAACAATGATGGCAGTATTATCTGAGTATTTAACCGCCTTTTGAATTATTGAAATCATGTTGTTATATTAATTATTAAGGTTATTAAATTCGAATTATCTTGATTTATAGTTATATAAAATCACCATTTTATTTAATTATAAGTCATCTATTAATGCATTTTATACATCAACGAAGTATAAGACAATCGTAAACAAAATTTAGAATGAATGATTTCATCATCAGCCATCTACTTGGTAATAGACTAAGACAAATAAAAAAGTAGTTACCCTATGTGAAAGAAGAAAAAAGGGAAATGGAAATGAAAACTAAAGGAAAAAGGAAGATAATATAAGACAAATGGAGTATATTTTTGATAAAAGGGTTAAGTATAGGGTGAAAGTAAAAAGAAAATCACAGGCTAAAATTCAATTCTCTAATAATGAATGATATTACCTGACATTATTTTAAAAATTCTAACATCGGCTTCCTCTTTAAACCTTTTACCCTATACCATATATCGTTCTAAACTCCCGCTCTTACAATACCAACTTCCAAGCCTCTTAACTCTGCTAAGCCTCTTAATCTTCCGATACCAGAATAGCCGGGATTTGTTTTCTTTTTCAAGTCATCTAACATCTGATGACCATGATCGGGACGCATTGGAATGGACACATTTCTGGCTTTCATCACCTTTACAATTTCACTTACCACCGCAAACATATCTACATCACCTTCCAAATGATTGTCCTCATAGAAATCACCAAATTCATTTCTTTTAGTACTACGCAAATGAATGAAGTTGATCCGATCACCAAACTGTTTTACAATGGCAGGTAAATCATTATCCGGACGAACTCCAAAGGAACCTGTACAGAAACATAGACCATTATTCAATGATGGAACTGCTTTTACCAATTCAGCGAAATCAGCCGCAGTACTCACAATACGTGGCAAACCTAAGATGCTGTAGGGAGGATCGTCGGGATGAATCACCATTTTCACATTGCTTTCATCGGCCACAGGAATGATTTCTTCTAAGAAATGAATTAAATGTTCACGCAAAGCATTTGCATCAATACCATCATAGGCATCTAATGCTTGTTGGAATTGTTGTAAAGTAAAACTCTCCTCACTTCCAGGCAAACCTGCGATGATATTCCGTTGCAATAAATCTTTCTGCTCTTGATTAATATTTGCATAATAATGCCCTGCCCTATCCAATTCTAGCTGAGAATAATCTTTAGAAGCCCCTTTTCTTTTCAATATGAAGACATCGAATGCCACAAATGCCGCCTTTTCAAAACGAAGTGCCTTACTGCCATCTTCAACTGTGTAAGCCAAATCAGTTCTTGTCCAATCGAGAACAGGCATAAAATTGTAAGTAACAATATGAATACCACACTTACTTAAATTCCTAATACTTTGTTTGTAGTTATCTATATAACGTTGAAATCCTTCCTTTTGTGTTTTTATCGCCTCATGAACAGGTACACTTTCTACTACTGTCCATTTTAAACCGGCAGCTTCTACTGTTGCCTTACGAATATTAATTTCTTCTACTGTCCATATTTCACCATTAGGAATGTGATGCAAGGCAGATACTATTCCTGTACAACCCGCTTGTTTGATATCAGAAAGTGATACAGGATCTTTTGGACCATACCAACGCATAGTTTGTTCCATCATGTTTGCTTTGTTAATGCTCATCTTATTTATTTTTATTTATTTGACTAATGAAAATTTTTTATTAATAAATCTATTTAATTTCAAACTTGCCTTTCACC
>CANCPA010000235.1 GCA_947379895.1 Chitinophagaceae bacterium
CAGTAGCCCCACTGATGTTTGTACTATTTTTTACCCATTGATAGGTAGGAGTGGAGCCTCCTTCTGTTGGAGTGGCAGTATAGGTAATAGTAGCACCTGCACATATATTATTTGTATCGGAAGAGATACTTATACTTGGATGAGCAAGGACAGACCAATTAGCTGTTCTAGTAACTGTAGTCGCAGCATTACCACAAACATCACTGATATTGAAAGAACGGGTTTTAGAATAGGAACTACCATTCACAATAATATCTCCATCTAATGCCGATGGTGTGCCCATAATGGAACAATTATCAGTTGCATTAGCAGTACCTAAAGCCGCATTAATAGCCTCTAAAGTAGGATTGCAGCCAAGATCTAAACTATTGCCACTTGCGATAATAACAGGCTTAGTGGTGTCTTTTACAGTGATAATTTGTATTGCATTACTGCTATTACCGTGTATATCAGTGGCTGTCCATGTTCTAGAAATCGTGTAGGTATAATAAGCACTCAACGTATTATTGGCCGACTTCGTACTATTATCTGACCATGAGATATTTTGTATTTGACAATTATCTGTAGCCGTTGCAACACCCGTAAAAGCAGTATCGGTACTAGCTGAACAACTGAGTGTAATATTTGCTGGGCAAGTGATGACAGGGGCCTGATTATCGACTACTGTAACTGTGAAAGTAGCAGTATGCGTATTGCCCGAAGGGTCGGTTGCTTTTACTGTATCAATTGTAGTTCCTACAAGGAATAGACTTCCACTTGCAGTAGAATAGGTTAATGATGCAATAGAACAATTATCGGAGGCAGAAGCATTAAAGCTCACAATTGCCCCACATTGTCCTGTGGTATTATTCACAGTAATGTTTGCAGGGGCTGTTACAACAGGCTTAATGGTATCAAGAACCGTTACAGTAGCAGCATTTGCAGCCGTATTACCATTCACATCGGTTACAGATAGGATGACCTGATTGGCTCCAAGGTTAGTACAATCAAAGCTAGTTTTTGACGCCTCGATTGTATTTATTCCACAATTATCGGCACTGCCATTATTCAGTTGACTAGCCGTAATCGTAGCCGAGCCAGATGCATCCAAATAAATGGTTCTGTTTTGTGTGACCACATTTGGCGACTGATTATCGTTTACGGTGACTGTTTGTGTACAGGTGGCCGTATTGCCATTGGCATTAGTGGCAGTCCAAACTATATTAGTAGTACCAATTGGATAACTTCCCGAAGCGTTTGCCGTACCATTAAAGCTATTGGTTAAAGTTGGTGCAGCACCACCACATTTATTATTGAAAGTAGGTGCAGGGACTGTAACACTAGCACCACATTGATTATAAGTATTGCTGACCACCACATTGGCAGGAGGAATAATAGTTGGGGTATTAATTGATGCAATAACAGGCTGTCTTGAAGATTCGCAACCTCCATTGATAGCAGAGGCATAGTAAGTGGTATTGCCCAATAGGGTAGGTGTTATGAAGCTATTGCCAGTACTTATTGCAGTATCACCTGAAGCAGCTGCATACCATTTAACCGTACCTGTACTTGCAGTTGCTTGCAGGGTATCAATAGTACATCCTACACTAGAAGTAGTGTTTGTAAGGGATGGAGTGGTACTGATATAGGCAGTTACGGGTACTCTATTGGAACTACAAATACCAAAGTTTTGAGGGAACCCAAAAGTGAATTGAGTGGTTGCAACTGCTCCTCCACTCTGTAATAACCTCCAATACCTTGCTGTAACTGTTCCAACATTTATTGCAGTTGAATTATAATTATCATTAGCACCAGATACTGTAGCTCTTGTCGTCCAGTTGGTATTATCTGTACTAGATTGTACAAGCGCCCCATTAAGATTAGAAGCCACATTGCCATAGTTACAGATATAACCTCCTGCTACTGTAACTGAAGTAATGGTAGTTGCCGTATCGAAACTAGCTTGAATCCAACTATTAGCGTTACCATTCGTAGCTATTCCTGTTCTAAAACTACTATCATATAATGCAGTACTTGCTGTACCTATACTGTAATCACAAACAAAAGTATTTGCATATAAACTTGAATACGTATAAGTAACATTTTTACTGCCATAGCTATCAGTAACTTCAGCATAATATGTTTTAGTTGAACTGATACTTGGTGTTGTAAAGCTTGTACCTGTGCCAAGACTTGTGCCTCCAATTGAATCGGTGTACCAATTTACAATACCACTACCGCTATTAGTTGTTGCAGATAAACTTACCGTACCAGCACCTGTGCTACAACGTGAACCATTTGTTACAGTAGGTACTGCTGGTTTTGCTAAAATGATAACATCATCAAAACTGCTTGAACAAGCACCAAAGTTGGTTGTGTATCTTAAAGTGTTTGCACCAAATAAGCCTGTTACAATTGTATTAGCACTATCTGCATTTGCAAATGTAGCTGCACCAGAAACAACCGTCCATTTGCCTGCCCCAATATTACCAAAGTTTGGAGTAGCTGCCATAGTTACTGTTGAGCTGCAAGTAACAATATCACTGCCTGCATTGGCTAAGAATTTCTCTTCTAATAATGGACCTGAATAAGCATTTGCTCTACCTGTAAATTGATCATAATTCTTAAGCACAGAGAAGATATTACTACCTATATCAAAACTATAAAATTGTCCATAACCTTCTGGCCCAGTACAAATACCATAAATTTTGCCATTGCTAGCTTGTATTAATTGATTTCTTGGACTTGTATTGTAATTGGTAAAGTGATATTTTGTGGTGAAGGTATTTGATGCAATATTGTATTCCCAAATAGTACCTCTATTACTTGTTCCACCTTCATCACAAGTGCCATAAATAAGATTATTTGAAGTTAATACTGCTGTTCTTCTAGACATTGAACCTGTGCTGCCAGATGAAAAATTGACTTTTACAGTAGCAGTATTATTAACTGGGTCATATTCAAACAAAGTTCCATTTCCATTAGCCCCACCTCCATGAGTTTTGCCATATAGCTTTCCATTGGGGGCTAGTATTAAGTCACCAGCATTTTCATTTCCATTAGTACCTCCAAGGTTTGCACTTGAATAACTATATTTCCAGGTAAATGCATCATTTGCAGGATTATACTCATAAATACCCACTGGATTTAAACCATACATTTTATTTCCAACAACAGTAAGCCCACTACTAGGAGGATTGCCACCAAATGAAATATTTGACGGTATAGCAATATTTGTGATATACTGCTTGCTTTTCATGCTAATTTTATAGATGGTATTATTGCCTAGAACACAGTATAGTATGCCATTGTATTCAGTAATATTTCTTAAATTATTCCCACTAGAGAAATATTGAATAAAGATTGGCTTATTGGTTATAGGATCATAATAGAAAATATTACTGTAATTGTCTGTTTGTGTATTGTTGTTGTACAAGTAAGTATTCGCTATACCATAAGTTATACCATCAGATGCTTTGTATAAGTATGAAATGTAAGATGGTGTAGCACCATTAGTTGTATTTATCCCCAATGATTTTTTCGAAATTATTTCATTCCTATTCCCATCAAACAAATTAAATGCTCCTACGCCACAAAAAGTACAATTTGGCTCATCTGTAGTTGGAAATAATAAAATAGGTGCACTGGATGTTTTGGTTAAAACCACATCATCATAAGTAGTACCACAACTAGAGGTATTAATTGTCCATCGCAAGGTGGCTGCACCACTGCTGACGGTAACAGCACTAGTTGCACTGCTTGGAGTGGTAATCGTTGCATTACCTGAAACAACAGACCAAGTACCTGTACTATTGCCTGCCATAGTGAATGAACCAGAACAATTTACTTGGTCTGACCCTGCATTGGCAGTTACACCACTTGTATTAAGGGTAACTGTTGTAACAGCAGAAGTTGCAGAACAACCATTTTTGTCAACTAATATTAATGAATAATTTCCTGCAGCAGATACATTTATACTCGTTGTTGTATCGCCACTAGGTGACCAAGTAAATTTACCTGGATTATAATCTATCGATACAGCATCTATTTCTTTCCAAGCAGAAAAAGCACTATTGTTTAATGCTATCCTGATTTCTGAAACTGGGTAAGTTGTCAATGGGAAGCTGATTTTATTTATTCTTGATACAGCTGACGCCTGTGTTGCAGTGCCACTATAAACAATTTCATACAAACCAGTGTTCGGATTTTTTATATAAACTGTATCTATGGCACCTGGAGCATTTGTTTCATAAATAGAAATAGAATTAATTGGTTGTGGGTTATCATATCCTAACACAATAAATTCTCTAGTGCCATTTGAGGTAGACGGTGACCAAACATTACCTTGATCACCATATCTAGGATAAAAATCAGGTGCGCCCAAAATTTGAGTTGCAGCATAGTTACTGTTATTATATTGAGTACTATATGATTTTACTGATGTTGCAAACTTAGAAAAAGGTATTAAGGCACTAGGAACAGATAAAGTTACAGAAGTGCCAGAACAAATGGTTGTAGAACCACTAGCTGTAATTGTTGGTGTTAAAGAAACAGTAGCAGTTACAGGTGTTCTCGAAGTAGAAGTACATCCATTTGCAGTAGCATCTACATAATAAGTAGTGGTACTAGAAATAGAAGGTGTAGTAAAACTAGTACCTGTACCTAAACTGCTACCACCTGTAGCAGCAGCATACCAGTTAATCGTTCCTTGTGATACTGTAGCTCCTAAGGAAACAGTAGTAGTGCCACAACCCGAACCGTTTGTTACAGATGCTATCAATGGTATTGAGTTGATAACCACATCATCATAAGCTGTGGCGCAAGACCCATTACTTACTGTCCAACGTAGAGTAACAGTACCCTTTAATCCAGTAACTGATGTAGTAGGGCTATTTGGATTGGTAATTGTGGCTGTACCAGATACGACAGTCCATGTGCCTGTTCCAGCAGAAGGGGTATTGCCAGCCAAAGTAGCAGTGGTTGAACATACATTTTGATCAGGCCCTGCATTTGCTACCACACCACCTGCGGTAAACGATACGGTTGTAGCAGCAGAAGTGGCAGCACAACCATTACCATCTGTAAGAGTAACATTATAATTTCCAGGAGTAGAAACACTTATAGACGATGTTTTTTCACCATTTGGAAACCATAAATAGGAATAGGTTCCACTCAAATTGCCAACGCCTGTAAACCATTTATTATACAAATAATTTACAACAGATGATTCACTAATTGGTAAACTATCCTGAAAGTATAAAAACTCTCCCAATCGCATATTGCTATATTCGCCAGCATCACTTTTACCTAAGAATAAATTACCAGATTGAATAGGAACAGAATAACTGTTATTGGTAACTGTGCCTAAATTTTTCAAGAAGCCACTACTATCAGCATAAAGCGTAAAACTTCTTGTATTACCACCCGTTATTTTTGCTGCCATGATATAGCTAGTACCAAATGAGATAGTTTGGTTACAATTAGAATTATCATTTCCAGTTTGCCAATGATAAATATTATTCGCAGCAGTTCCATTTTGTTCAATTGTCAGTCCATTATCTCTATGCCAATGATAAAATAATGTACCCCAATTACTAGCAGCAGCTACAAACTGTACTGTTGTAAATACATAAGTATTTTGGTTAGTATTAAACGCTGTTGTAGTTGCAGTTTGGTTATTATTATACCTAATAGCCGGATGACCATTAATTGCATTCGTTTCAAAAGTTGCATCAGTAGTTAATGAACGACCATACCCACTTGCATCTGCTAAAACTCCACTTAAACTATTCCCATTAGTGACATTATACTTAGAAGCGTCAATCCATAGTTTCAATGCAGGGTTTTGACTATTAATTGGCGAAAGAGTTGGAGCGTTTAAGCTAACTGAATTGCCTGAACACAAACTAGTTGAACCACTTGTTGTAATGATTGGCGTTGTCACAGGAGAGGCGATAATAGCAGTTACTGCTATTCTTGGTGATGAAACAAAACCATTTATATTAACATCCACATAATAGGTGGTGGTAGAAGCAATAGATGGTGTTGTAAAGTTAGCACCTGTACCTAAACTGCTACCTCCTGTAGCGGCAGCATACCAATTGATAGTACCTTGTTGTGCATAGGCTTTCAAAGTAACTGTTCCACTTCCGGAAGCACATCGGGTTCCATTAGTAACAGAATCAATAGCTGGCATGGAATTAATCACAATATCATCAAAAGCGGAGGAACAAGCACCATTATTAACAGACCAACGTAGAATCGCAATTCCTTTTAGACCTGTAACAGTGGTAGTAGGGCTATTTGGACTGGTAATAGTTGCAGTTCCTGTCATTACCGACCAAGTTCCGGTTCCTGCAACAGGCGTATTAGCAGCCATAGTTGTGGTAGTTGAAAAAATGTTTTGATCGGGACCCGCATTTGCAGTTACTGTATTGTATTCTACCAAAGTAGAGGTTGTTGCATTTTCCGAAGACCAAGGAAATGATTTCAAAGTCGTAAAAGAATTAGCGATAGGATTGTACGTATATATTACACCTGAACCAATTGCGCCACCCTGATATGTAACTCCATAAATATTTCCATCACTAGCTTGCATTAAGCCGTTTGAACTAGGAGAAGCACCACTTGTGCTATTATTATTAAAATATCCTTTAACACCAAAAGAACCAGTTACATAATCATACTCCCAGAAAGTTCCGTTACTACCCCCATTTTGGTTACAGGTTCCATAAATTTTATTATTGTTAGCAACACACAATTTACTTGCAGAAGGATATTCTCCTGAACCACCATAAAAACTGTACTTAGCATTATAAAGGTTGTTGATATAATCATATTCATAAATCAACCCTCTACTGTTAGAACCACTATTTGTTCTTGTACCATATAGTTTTCCATTCGTTCCTAAAACTAAGGCAGAACCACCATCGGAATTACTAAATGTATATTTAACAGTAAATGCACCTGATGAAGGGTCGTAGGTATAAATATACGTATCAGTAATGCCATATAATATATTTCCTACTACTGTTAGTCCATAAGAAGCACTGGAACCTAG
>CANCPA010000236.1 GCA_947379895.1 Chitinophagaceae bacterium
ATAAAATGAATTATTTACTGCGACTCGGATTACTTTCTTTAACGACATTATCTTCAGTCAACTACTTATCTGCACAAAACGAAGATTCCTCCCGTGCACCTGCGGTTTCTACTTTGACACCTACAAAGGAGGCTTTAGATAATCGGATGCGATGGTTTAATGATGCACGCTATGGTATGTTTATACATTGGGGTGTTTATTCTACATTGAGTGGTACTTGGCATGGCGTTCATTATCAGGGCTATGGGGAACATATTCAACGGATGGCAAAGATTCCGATTCCAATTTATCGGGATAGTGTGGCGGGTGTATTTAATCCTGTTGAGTTTAATGCAGACGAGTGGGTGAAAATGGCAAAGGCTACAGGTATGAAATATATGATTATCACTGCCAAACACCATGATGGGTTTGCCATGTATAATTCTAAGGTGAGCGATTATAACATCATGAAAGCTACCCCCTTTGGTAGAGACCCGATGAAAGAATTGAAAGCTGCCTGTACAAAGGCGGGTATTAAGTTCGGTTTTTATTATTCTCATGCCTTCGATTGGGGCGAAAAGAATGGGGTAGGTAATGATTGGGAATTTGATAATCCTGGTGGCGACAAGCTATTAGGTGGAGGAAATTGGTGGGAGAAAAGAAAAGAATTTATTCCTATTGCTCAAAAATATGTAGATGAAAAATCTATACCACAAATCTTGGAATTGATTAATAATTATCATCCTGATATCATGTGGTTCGATACTCCTCATAAGTTGCCCGACGAAGAAAATCTTCGCATTCTTGCTGCCATACGAAAGGTAGCACCTGATATGATTGTGAATGGCAGGGAATCTCATCCCCTCGGTAATTATGATTATGGGAGCACTTCTGATGGTCCTTATGAGTTCAAGGAAATGCAGGGATATTGGGAGGGAATACCTACCACTAATAATTCGTATGGTTATAATGCAAATGACAACAACTATAAACCCGTTTCTTATTTTATACAGTTAATTGCTAAGGCATCGGCGAGGGGAGGGAATATATTAATGAATATTGGACCAATGGGTAATGGTAAATTCAATGTCAATGACGTGAATATTTTGAATGGCATTTCTAAATGGTGGAAAGTAAATGGGGAATCTTCTATCAGAGGAACGAGTCGTACTTTCTTGTCGGTTCAGGCATGGGGCGAATCCACTATTAAAAGGGATACTATCTTTTTACATGTATTCCAATGGCCGAAAGATGGAAAGTTAGTATTAGGGGGTATTAAAACAACCATTAAAAACTGTTTCTTATTGAGTCAACGGAATTTGAAACTAAAGTCTCAACAAATTGAAGGCGATTTAGTGATTAATGTACCAAAAGCATGTCCTGATACGATTGATGCAGTAGTAGCAGTTGTATTTAAAGGGGTATTGGCGTATGATAAAACAAGGTTATTACAGCCTCAATTAGGAGAACAGAAATTACGAACCTTTGATGCAAGCCTAAGGGGTAGTCTAAAATATGCCGGAGAAAGTTCAGCCTATATTGAAGGAATGAAGAAATTGTCAGATTCCATTGTTTGGCATGTCAAGCAAAATGAAGGGGGGGAATATGAGGTAATTGCCAACTATTGGGCTGCATCAAAGCAGAAAATAAACAAGTTGGTGGAAGGTGATGCAGGTAAGGAGTTGTCAAAGGCAAATGCGGGTGCAGGCGGGGTTTATGTTATTGATATAAATGGAACAAAATTAACTCATACTGTTACTAATGGGAAGAATATCACTGAAACCCTTGGTAAAATAACAGTGCCTAAAGGTGTATTTAATATCAATGTATTTGCAGAGTCTATTTCTGGAGAGGAGTTATTTAGGCTGAAGAGTATTGTTTTAAAGACGGTAAAAAAATAAGTGCATTTCAAACTTTTAAACCGTTTGAAATGCACAGATACATTTGAGTTTTTTAGTTCATCACTTAGTACTTCACTAGAGTCTAATCATATCTTCTCTTATTAATGTGACGGGGCCAATCATACCTGCAGGAATAAGTTTGCTGTCTTTTTTGTAATAATGCCAGATAGAAAATGTCTTTCTGCCTTGTGATGGACGTGGTTTATTATTGATAAACCAATCGGGATAAGTTTTCATGGGTTGTCCCATTCCAGGTCGTTCAACACCCCACTCAAAATCTGCAGGTTCATTCTCATCTCCAATCATCCTGTTTGCCCATGTGTTAGTCACAGCTATTTGAATTTCATTATTACCCACTTTTAAATAGTCTGTCACATCTAATTGATAAGGTGAATACCATATTACGCCTAATTTCTTTCCATTAATGGTGATGTCGGCAAGTTGTTCATGCATAACACCTAAGTCTAATTTAATTCGTTGATTCGATTGAATAAAACTGTTGTCTAAATCAATGTTTTTTGAGTAGGTAGCAGTACCTGCAAAGTATTTTACCCTCTTGTCTTCACTTTTACTAAAGTCGGAGAGGGTATTGAATGGCAATGTAAAGTTGTTCTCTAATTTTGGTTGAAAGGATATATTCCAATCTGTATTAAGTTCAATAGGTGATTTAGTTACCGTATTAATTGTTTTCTTTTTGCCAGAAGAATAAACAATTTCAGCTGTCGTCGAAACAGAAGAACAGAACGCAGCCTTGCCTGTGTTATCATTAATAATTGACCAATTATTGAGCGTATCTTTCACAGAAACATTGATTGGGTGAACATCAGTAGTAGATTTCTTTTTGAAAACCACAAAGACAGTTTGTAGTCTTTTCATTTTAATTGTAACATAAGTTCTGCCTTTACTTTCATACCATAGAGGAGCATTTGTCATAGTACCATCTTCTGTCTGCCAAAATTCAGGTTGTTTTCCTGTAATTTTGAAAGAGGCAACGAAACGTTGTTCCTTTTGACTTGAGTTGTTTAAGAAATAAAAGTCGGCATCTTTTGAACGTCTATGCACAATCCTTGTCACTAGACTTCCCATTGCATCAGCAATTTCAACATCCTTTTCAAGATTAACATTCACAATATCCTTTACTCCTTCGGCTTTTAAATCAGTCAATATTATACCCTTACCATATTTGTTTATCGGTTTATTGCCCCAAACTTCATCAGCTATTTTTTTGACAATATCGTTACAAGTTGGTGCATTTTGTAAGCTTGGAGATTCTATGGGTTTAGGTGCCACTATAGTTGCTCCTTTTGCTACCAAGTCTTTTATTTTCAAGGCTACTTCGGGTAGCATTTCTGTCTTTGAAGGGAAAACAATATACTTATATGTTCTTCCAGAGGGAAGTACAATATTTCCATTACTTACTGTGATGGCGCTATTAAGAAAATCATTTTGTGAAATTAAGTCTCCATTTCCACTTTTTAAATCTTCATAAAATAAAACATCTGCAACCTGCTCACCATATTGCAACAAGGCTGATGTTCGACTTAGATATTTTATAAATGCCTTTCCTGGCTCAAACCATGTTTGATGACGGCTAAAATGAGTACCCCACCATCCCATATCCATTCCTGGTTGATATTTGTCATCAAAAGGCTGATGAACCCATTGATGCAAAACAAACCTGTTGATACCTGATGCAAAAGCAAAATCAGCATAATACTTTAAAGTTGCAGGAGTCTCAGTCCATTTACTTTCTTCTGGTCTACAAGTGAATGCCTCTGCGCCGATGACATTTTTGCCTGCTGCCCTTGCAGCAGCAGGAATTTGACCATTTACACTCCAAGATTTCTTTGCCCAAAACTCTCCCATTGGAAAGTCTGCCAATGCAGCACCCTGACTAATGCTCCATGGACCAGTGTAAGGCTCCCAACTAAACTTTAAATTAGAGTTGTTGATAATTTTTTTGGCTACATCCCATCCATTCTTGAAATATAATTTATTAACGACGTCCCTGTAATCCCATTCAAATTTTTTAGTTTCCGATTCACTGTTTAAAATTCGATGCTTACTTTTTTTGTCATCTGTAATAAATGTACCCATACTAACCAACCATGGGGTTGGGTCATAACCCTTCAGGGCAATAAATTCAGATTTAAATGTTTCAGTCCAATTTTGGTTACCAGATTCATAACTATCTACGTGCATGATATTGAAGGATTGCCCAAAATATTCTCCTAAGTTTTTCTTTATTGGGTCAATCACATTATGCCAATGGTACTCATTACTTTCTTTATCCATTTTATTTACCTCCAATATCTTTCCAAATAATTCCTCTGGAACAGGATGAGGTTTTGACATGGAAGGTGCATAACAAATTCGGTAAACAATCCATTTCCCAATTGGACATTCCCAATTTAGATTACCCTCTTTATCCATGTACTTTGAAATGTCAATTACGCTTTTTATGGATAGATTCGACGTGTCAGGGACTGCTAAAACTGCAATATCCTTATAAATACTTGCCCTTGCATCCTTTGGTGTCGTACCCCAACCCTTATAAAATGGCAATTCAGGAACAGGAATCTTTTGGATGATGATTTGCCCCCCTTCCACACTTAACTTACTCCAAATCAGTTTTTGCATTCCTTTTTCTTCCGATATCCAAGGTCCACCTGTAGTTGAATAACCTACTGCATTGTGAATACCAATTTCCAATCCAAGTCTTTTTGCCTCAGAGGCCGAAAAACGAAGGGCATCCCAATAGGCAGGGCTTCTGTAGGTTTGTTTTGGCCAAGGAACATTAAGGGTAGGCAATTGTGATTCCTCAACTGAAGACGTTAAATTGGTTACAATACCTCCACCCATGCCCATATCCTTCATTGCCTCAAAATCTTTGGTAATGCCACTCTTAGAAAAGTTAGAACCCATCCAAAACCAATAGCTTAATGGGCGGGCTTCATTTGGAGGATTAAGAAAAACAGAAGTAATATCAGACTCTACTTTTTTTGATTGACAAAAAGCAGAATTAACTAGTAATAAGCATAAAAAAGAAAAACTAAAATATTTCATAATGAGCAATTGTTATATTTAATGATAATAAATGAAAATTATTTGTTTTGAAAAAGTATCATTCCCTTGATGTTTTTCTATGCTGTTATCAACAATGAATTGTATTAAACTCTTATTGATTAATTGTAAGAACATCATTTGAAAAATTGTTTGTTCTTTGTGAAATGTTTCTGTTTATAAAAGTAATCCTACTAGAGTCTTTTTAATCTAAAAGGAAGAAAGAACTTTTTACTTTTTTTCTACCTAGTAATGAAATTTAAAAAGCTTATATGACATTATCACCATGAGTTACTTTCTTTCTATTGCTTAACTTAAAACTTAAAACTTAAAACGTAGAACGTAATACTTCTAAACAACTCTTTAGCAAACCTTCACCACTTCCAATTCCAAGAGTTTGCCTAATTTAATCAGCTTGTTACTAATATGTCCTACACCAATTGCACAATGATGTGCAGGGCCTTGTTCGTTCCATAACTCCACAAACTTTCTTGCACCAATGCTGAATTTATAACGGCTATTCGTATTGCCAATTTCTAATATAGGACCCGCTACTGATTCTCCTTCAGCTACCAATAACTTAAACTTTCCCTTGCCGTCCTCAACAACAGACAAAAGGGTGACTGCCCCATGTTTTACACTCATCTCCACTGATAATCCCTTACCAATTTTGCCATGATATACTTGTAAGGGTTTAACTTTTGTTTTCCCTTCGGCGATAGCAATATGTCCGGGTCCATCATGCCCAAAAAGAACAATGTCGTCATTAAAATCAAGGGCATAGTACTCAGAGAACGAACCTCCGATTCCAAATGAATCCAATATCTTCATTGCCAATACATTCTTTACCTCATATTCTCCTGCAACAGGAATATTTCTTGCTGTTAATAACGAATTTCCAAGAATTACTGAAGTGGCTGTGTCCTCGTTTTCAGGCACCCCATTTCCCATATAATAATAGGCGAGAGAGTTTAAGTTATACTTTTCCACCAATTTATCTAATGCAACCGAAGTCTTTGCCGCCTTTTGTAGTTCATACATACTACAATCATCTTGTACGTCGAACACTTTGTAAAAGTAGGCTACCCTATATAGCATTTCTTCTTCAGTTACTGTTTGCCTTAACTCGGTAAGGTCATCTAATTCTACTATTTCCAAGTGTCCACCAAAAGTGGCATACACTGCGGTGAGGTCTGTGTAGATATCTAACATTCCATTATAGTAATGCCCCATTAAGCCCAATCTATTGTGAAACATCGTATTTGCAACCTTTGCAGCCTCAATCCATTCACCTAATTCTGCCCACAAATAAGCATCATCTTCTAACACTCCTGTAATCTGAAAGAATCGTACACCACATCTTTTAAAGGCGTTTGCAATCTCAGGAACAGGACAAGCCGAACAGTATTCAAGCCACTTGCCCGTCATTTTGGTACGATTACCCAATTGATTAAATGTTTTATAATCAATAGCCTTCTTTGGTGATATATTCAAAATGATAACTGGCACTTTAGAGCGAAGAACCACTGGAAGTACGGTGCCAGAAACCGCATAAGTGGTGACATGCAACAACAATAAATCTATATCAGCTTCCCTAAAACGATGTCCCGCCTCAAAAGCTTTTTCAGGAGTGTCAATCATTCCAAGGTTAACTATTTCTATATCATAGATAGATAGTTTGTTCACTACTGTATCAATGTGTTCAAGAAGTGTGGGAAGTAATTGCGGAAATTGAGGCCAATAAGCATCTAACCCAATACCAAAATAACCAACTTTGAGTTTATTTTTCATATAACAATTATTAAGTCGCAAAATTGTATTTTCTGCTTTATTAAGTCAAATGATTTTATTGTTTAAACTGATAGTAATATTGCACAAAATGACAAATGATTAACTTTAATAAATATTGGCTGATTCCGCAACTGCACAATCAATTATTACAGGTATTAGATTGTGGTTATAACAGTTTTAAACAAGCGAATGATTATCCTCAAAAGACACATCCTCAAGAATATTTTTTTA
>CANCPA010000237.1 GCA_947379895.1 Chitinophagaceae bacterium
ATAGATACCAAATTGTCAATTAGCTAAAGTTTATTGACAGTAATAGACCACTTATTTAGGAGAATCTAGTATTAATAAAGAGAAATGAAAGACTAAAAGCCGAAGTCTGTTAATAAAAAAGGAATCTTTTGTGCTGATTATAGCAGAAATAAATGGGAGAAAGCAAGAAACGTGAAACATAATGCGTGTATAATTGGTAAAAAATACTTTTTGGTAGAAGCGTGTTTACCAAACCATTATACTATTTCATGCTCGCTTGAGGGCACAAAGGAGGTTATTGTAGTAATAAATGACAAAGAACTTTAAAATAAGGTACATAAAAGTTTTTCATTAGAATAGTGGAATTGCCAACGCTATTAGGGCTTAAAGCCCCTTGTAAGGTTTAACAGTCAGCGAAAACCTTTTATGCACCCCAAACACAAGCTTTTACTTGATTTATTTGAGTTCAACGTAATTTATTATGTCTTCAATCAAAAAATCTGCATAAAAATTTGTCCTTTTTGTATTTATGAATTTCATAACGAGTCTATTGCGTTATCTGGGTTAAAAAAAATTTATCATCTTTGGAGCAAAATAATTATGAAGAAAATTAATATTGGAATTACAGATTCTAAGAAATTTGATGATTACAGTAATTGGATACTTAGTGTTTATCCCGAAATAAACATTATTCGACTATCCTATCAATTTGATAATGCAGCACTAGTTTCAACTTGTGATGGAATAATTATGACGGGTGGAGAAGATGTTCATCCAAGCAACTATGGTAAACCTGAAAACCTAAAAGTTCTCGATATTAATCAGATAAATGAAGCTAGAGATGAGTTTGAATTAGAGTTATTAAAAACATTATTCCAATTGAAGAAACCTATTTTAGGAATTTGTCGTGGGCTTCAAATAACAAATGTCTTTTTGGGTGGTACGCTAATTTCAGATATTCCGTCAGTACTTTTAGATACCAAGCATGGGAAAATTGCAGGAAAGGATCAAATTCATGAAGTTGAGATTGTACAAGGGTCTGCAATGAATAGAATTTCAGGGAAACCTAGAGGTGAAATTAATTCTGCGCATCATCAATCAGCCGATCAGATTGGAAAAGGACTAATGATTACTGCATTTACAAAAACTATAACAAATGAACGAATAGTAGAAGCCCTAGAATGGGAAGACCCGAACGACAAATCATGGTTACTATTATTACAATGGCATCCTGAAAGAATTGCAAGTGATACTAACTATTCGATAGCAATAAGAACAGCTTTTATTAATGAAGTAAAAAAAGACTTATCCTAATAAATTGAAAGTCATGGCATATATGAATATTTCAATGACTCATTTCTAAAGTTTCTTTAGTAAAACCCAAAGTATTAAATTTATTTTAGAGTCCTCACCGACTTATAAATCCTAATCGACAACATCAATAGACCTATGAATAAGATTAATCCCACTACTCCCCACACCAAACTGATACTTTGTTTTACCACCACTAACATAACGATAGCAATTAAAAAGATAGTTGACACTTCATTCCACAATCGCAATTGTTGTGAAGTGTATTTAAACACACCCTTTGTTTGTTGATTTACCAATGCTTGTAACGTAAAGTGATAGGCGTATAAAAAGAATACAAAAATGAGCTTTATCAGTAACCACTTGCCTTCTTCAGTAAAAACCATTGTATACCATCCTCCCGAATAAAGAACTATGTTTCCAAAAATAGCGGTGAGTATTGCCGAAGGCCAAGTAATTCCATACCAAAGTCGTTTAATCATTATACAGAATTGCTCTTGCAAAGCTTCCCTAATACCATCAGGCTTTTCCTTTGCCTCTACATTATAAATAAATAGTCGGGGCATGTAAAATAACCCTGCAAACCAAGTAACTACAAAAATGATATGAAGTGCTTTAATGTAGAGATACATAAAATAGTTATTAGTTATTAGTTATTAGTGGTTAGTCATAGCGATTAGTTGACTTTTTCTAACAACTAACCACTAATAACTAGCAACTATAAATATGGGTTGTATTGTTTTTCGTGTGCTACAGTTGTAGCAGGACCATGACCACAATAAACGATAGTCTCATCAGGTAATGTGAAAAGCTTTGTTCTGATACTGTTTAATAGTGTTTGATGATTTCCACCCTCCAAATCAGTTCTACCAACACTTTCTTTAAACAGAACATCTCCACTAATGATGAATCCCTGTTCTTTACAATAAAAACTAACACTTCCTGGAGAATGACCGGGTGTATACAAAACAGTCAATTGATCATTACCAATATGAATTATGTCTCCCTCTTCAATAAAGTGAAGGTTACCAGAATAATTATCTATTGTAAGTCCCCACCTCGAGGCAGATTGAGGAGTATCTTCTAGTACCTTTTTCTCTTCAGCATGAATAAACGGTTCAAGTTCATAATTTTCATACACCCATTTTAGCCCAAACACGTGATCGAGATGACAATGTGTATTTATTAACTGAATAACTTTAATATCATTTAACTCAATAAATAATTGTAATGCATGTTGCTCATTAGTGAAATAACAACCTGGATCAATGATTACAGCTGACCCTGTTTCGTTGAAGAGGATATAGGTATTTTCGCTTGCTGGATTGAAAGTAAAACTTTGAATCGTTAACATAAATTTATTTTTTATAACTTTTAAAGGTCCAATTACCTAATTTTAACACAGATACAACTAATCATTTACAGTGAGTTAGCTGAATAAAGTATTTTTACCTGCTTATAATTCTTTTTAAAAGTAGTAAACTAACTTTGTTTTATTCACTTTTTTAAATTATCAACAAAGTAATACTACGTATTTAATGATAAAGAACTCGGTAGCATTTATGCGAAAATATAGAAGCAGTAGCTTAATAGTTGTTTTTAGTCTTATTTTTTTTCCATTTGTACTTACAGCACAAGTAAATTCTGTTTTGTATGGACAAAACAGGCTGCAATTCAATAAATTTCAATGGAAATTCTTTCAATCACACAATTTTAATACTTATGTAACTAAAGGCGGTACAGAATTAGGCAAATTTGTAGCTCAGTTAGCTGAAGAAGAACTTCCTTCACTTGAAAATTTTACAGAATTTTCGCTACAACATCGTGCCGACCTAATAGTTTATAATAGTTACGACGATTTCAAGCAAAGCAATATTGGACTAGGCACTGAATGGCAAAATGCAGGCGGGATAACAAATCTTGTCAATAATAAAATTGTGGTTTATTTTGATGGGAACCATAACCACTTAAGGCTTCAAATCAGACAAGGTATAGCCAAAGTATTAACAAGTAATATCTTATTTGGCGAAAACATAGGAGAGATGGCAAGTAATCAGGCACTACTTGATTTACCTCAATGGCTCACCGATGGCTATATTGCCTATGCAGCAGAACCTTGGAATACTCAGATTGATAATGAACTAAAGGAAATATTTATAGCAGGGAATTATGAAAAGTTTTCCCGCTTTGCCTTTAAAAAGCCGATGTTAGCGGGTCACGCTTTCTGGTATTATTTTTCGGAGAAATACAAACCTGAAAATGTTACTTACTTTTTAACACTAGCTCGGATGTACAAAAGCCTAAATCAGGCATCTCTAAGAATTTGTAAGAAGAAATTTAAGCAGGTATTAGCTGATTTCATGGAAGATGAAGGAGATAAATACGATAAGGATGTTGCCAAAAGAAAAAACAATCCAAAAGGGAATAAAGCTGCATCTGAAGATGTAGGAGAAGATATTGACTATTATCGATTTCAAGTAAATCCCAATCCAAAAAACAACACTTATGCTGAGGTTGAATTTAAAAAAGGTATCTACAGAGTAAAACTCGTTGACCCGTATGGTGATGACAGGACAATACTTGAACGAGGTGTTCGGACAAAGCAAGGGGATATCAATCCTAATTATCCAATTCTTTCTTGGGATGTGAAGGGTAGAAATTTATTGGTGATCTATTGGGAACATGGAAAAGTAAAAATGTTTGTTTGGGATGTTATCGCAGGGTATAAACGAGACCGTCAAACAATTGAATATTTTGATCAGATTCTTGATGCCTCCTATATGCTAAATACAAATACAGTAGTATTAAGTGCAGTTAAAAATGGGCATTCTGATATTTATACTTATCAAATTGAAGAAAAGGTAATCAAACAGATTACAAATGACGTGTATGATGACTTAAGTCCAACGTTTGTTTCTTTTCCAAACCGTTCAGGCATACTATTTTCATCAAATCGCCCCGGAAATAATGCACCTAATAAAGACACTGTTTTACCAAGTCGCTATCGGTTTAATATTTATTTAGTAGACATCATGAATAACGGCCCTTCTAAACAAATAACTCAGTTGACAGATATGAAACATGGCAATGCCACTTTTCCGATGCCTTATAATACTAGCCATTTTACTTTTATTTCGGATGAAAATGGAATTGCAAATAGATGGGCAGGGTTTTTCTCTACTCAAAGAAATGGATTAGATACCCTATATAAGATTGGTGATGAACTATTAAGAAATCCAACAGCCAAAGAATTAGATAGCACTCTTGTTGCATGGCAAAAGCAAGAACCAGATAGCATTGGCTATTATCAGGCCTATAAAGATTCGGCTTATGCATTTCCTTTGACCGATTATTCAAACTCCATCTTAGAGACTAGAATTGCCGGAAATAATGGTCAAATAAGTGAAACTAAATTAGATGGTGAAACCAAAAACCTGTATAAACTAAAGATAAATGAAGACGCCCTACACAATAGAGATGTGAAGCAACGCCCCTCAGAATACATGAAAACAATTTTGCAAGACGAAAAATCAAGAGAAGGGAAGGCAACATTGTATGGTAAAAATGATAAGAATATTCCTGAAATGGAAATAAAAAAGACTGTACCCTATTTCCAAAGTGAATTTGCAGAAGAAAAGACAGATTCGACGATTACGTCATTGATTGAAAAGGCAAAGCAGCCGATTCCAAAACAAAGCTATTTGTCAAACACAAAAATGTTTAATTATCGCTATCATTTTTATACAGATAATGTGATGGCAGGTCTATCAAATAATATCTTGATTAACAGATATCAATTATTTACAGGCGGCTATGGACCAATAATTTTGAATAGCGGAGGCGACTTGAATCTTACTTTCAAAGTTGGAACAAGTGAATTATTTGAAGACATCAAGTTTATGGGTGGAATTGGAATGGACTTTTCCAATTTCACTTCCAAAGATTTCTTTTTATCATTTCAGAATAATAAAAGAATGGTTGATTGGGGCTTTACTTATTACAGAAGCAATATGGGAACAACTGTGCAATTGCCAATTCCAACTTATATTTCGTTAAGTTCTGCGAACCTTTACACCAATCTTTATCAATTAAACTTTGCACTCCCCCTTAATGTAGTAAAGAGTTTTAGAGCGAATGTGGGTCTTAGAACAGATAGAGTAGTAACGCTTGCCGACCCTTCACAAGGCAATCCTGTTTCGGAAGTATCACTCAGAAATCCTGATTCTTTGGCAAAATACATCGTGTCAAGATTTGAGTATGTACATGACAATACTACAAATCCTACTCAAAACATTTGGGATGGACTTCGATACAAAATTTATTTAGACGTAAATACTCCATTTGGCAATCCTGCGGTAAAGGGAAAAACTACTTACAACCTAGGATGGGATGTCAGGTATTACAAACCCTTATACCGAAATTTCATTTGGGCATTCAGGAGTTCTGCAGATTTTAGTTGGGGGAAACAAAAAATTGTTTATTACTTAGGCGGAGTGGATGGTTGGTTTAATCCTCAATTTAATTATAACAAGCCAACTGCATCCGATCAAACCTACGCATTTCAATCGTTAGCAGTGAATATGCGAGGTTATAATCAGAATATAGCGAATGGCAATAATGCAGTGGTTTTTAACAGCGAATTCAGATTGCCAATCTTTAGCACTTTTATTCAAACACCTATTAACAATGCCTTCATTCGTAACTTCCAACTAGTTCAATTTTTAGACATTGGCACTGCTTGGAATGGGAAATATAATGGAATTCAAAGACCATTCATTGACTACTCCGATTCAACGGGCCATGTTAATGTAAGAATTGATGCAGGCGGTATTGGTCCATTTGCTGCAGGTTATGGCTTCGGGGTCAGAAGTAATGTACTAGGTTATTTTATGAAACTTGATACTGCTTGGCCAATGATTGGACTATTTAAAGGAAAGCCAATCTGGTATTTGGCCTTAGGGTTTGACTTCTAAAAATTAATCAACTTTGAGGAAAATCATTTTTTATACAGTTCACAATAAGTGCTGACTATTCTTGAAAGACTCACGTGCTAGGCTTTATTAGTAACAAGCTGTTGTGCTAAAACTTATTAAAGTGCATGACAACTTGCATTAATAATTTTGAACAATTCCTTATGAAATAATATAAAAAAAGCCATTCTAAAGAAATTAAATATCTATAAAACATGTTTTAAACAATAATATTCGAATAATTTTTTGACAAGGGTTACTTTAGCGCCAAATTTTACGGTCAATGTTTCTTCAAAGAAGTTTTATATACATGAATTTATGCATAATGATTTTAATGCTATTAGTTGGTTGTAATAATACATCTACACCAATAATAGTTACGACTACCCCAAAAGATACAGGCAATACAAAGCCAAAACCCGTGAATCCATTTAAGTGGAAGCCCATAAAATACGATTCCGGAAAGATATATATTTATTTAACCTTTGACGATGGACCACAGAATGGCACTCAAGCAGTTTTTGACCTAATAAAAAAATCAAAAGTTAAAGCGACATTTTTCATGGTTGCAGGACATTCTAGCAGTAAGCATTTAAAATCTATTGTTCACGAAATAAAATACGATTATCCTGAAGTTTTATTAGCCAATCATAGTACTAATCATGCTAATAATCATTATAAATATT
>CANCPA010000238.1 GCA_947379895.1 Chitinophagaceae bacterium
GAGTTATTTTCTTTCCCTGAAAGTATTCCTCGCCCCACAAGACCCGAAGCGTACGGATTGCGTCATTTAGCATTTGCGGTAAAGGATTTAGATAAAGAATTAATAGAGTTGAAAAATCAGGGTATCGACTATGAAGCCATAAGGGTAGATGATACAACAGGGAAGCGTTTTATCTTTTTTCGTGATCCCGACGACTTACCACTAGAGTTATATGAATTGTAGAGATGAAATAATGAGTATCGTTTAGTAAATGAACACATCGAAAATAAACCTGTCAAACTAAGCCCGTTAAAGTCAGACTGAGGCTCTCGAAGTCAGGATGAGCCCGTCGAAGCCGGTTTGAAATGTTAAAGCCGCTTGCACTTCGATAAACTCAGTGTGACAGTCTTGCTGATATTCATAGCCAACTGCAATGTCTGCCTGAGTTGCTAATGACATCTTTTGAATTGTAGGGTACTCTTCGAAAATAATCCTGTCAGACTGAGGCTCTCGAAGTCAGGCTGAGCCCGTCGAAGTCGGTTTGAAATGTTTAAGCCGCTTTCACTTCGCTAAACTCAGTGTGACAGACTTGCTGATATTCGTAGCAAACTGCAATGTCAGCCTGAATTGCTAATGACATCTTTTGAATTGTGAGATACTCTTCTAAAATAATCCTGTCAGACTGAGGCTCTCGAAGTCAGGCTGAGCCCGTCGAAGTCGGATTGAATGGTTAAAGCCGCTTGCACTTCGATAAACTCAGTGTGACAGTCTTGCTGATATTAGTAGCCAACTGCAATGTCAGCCTGAGTTGCAAATGACATCTTTGGAATTGTAAGGTACTCTTCGAAAATAAACCTGTCAGACTGAGCCCGTCGAAGTCGGGTTGAAGTGTAAACTGCTTGCAATTCGATAAACTTAGTGTGACAGTCTTGCTGATATTCGTAGCCAACTGCAATGTCTGCCTGAGTTTATCGAAGTACAAAACCAAGTAACCTCCTAATCCTACCCATCCTAAAATCCTACAAATCCTAATTCAGACATTCTTTACCCCACCGCCTTATCCCCACCTGTGCCTGACACTGTCATGTGCCTTACGTTACTAAACCCATTATATCAAAAATCTAATACTTTTTTTTTCGGGATTAAGTAACTGCAACGAACAGGACAGGAGTCCTGCTCGAGTTCCCGATTTTCGAGCAGTATCCTACAACCCAAATCATTCATGCGCTAGTGTGGGAAGCCAATTTATTATGCAAATTGTACTTAATTCGCTTTATTCTTCGCAATTCCCCTCTTGAGGGGTGCCCGATAGGGCGGGGTGGGTTACATTAGCAATTGACGTGGACTACCTAAGTGGCGCCATATATGGTCCAATTTAATTTAATGGTCGATAGTTTTTCGTACTCTGCAATTTTTGATATTATCGACTTTCTATGACCACATCCAAGAAAAAACACAGCCTGGGTATATTGATTTTCTTTACTGTAATTGTAAATGTTTTGAAGCATAACGTTTTCACGGTTATCAACATCCTCGTAAAAAGACAGGTGTGGATGATGAAATAAATCTTTGTTCTTGTCAGACTCAACGATGTTTTTTTCAATGAGCTTCCATTTCTCAACTAAGTCCATGCATTTATCGCTATTGAGATAATCAAAACCTTCCCGTGCTATTAATGAGTTGTGCTCATTCTTTATTTTTCTGTATTCCGTGTCCCTCTTAAACTTATCAAACATCAACTTTTCAAGCGGAGATCTATCTGGGTCGGCAATACTATCTACAGGAATATGTTCAAACTTATTGTTTTGTAAATACTTTTTGATACACATTACTTCAACGGGAATATCAATAAGATTACCATTGTACATATTGTCAAATGATCTGATAGGTAGTTCCTCAAAAATCACATCTGGATTTATCGTTTCGACTATTTTATACAATTCCTCGGAATTGCATTTTCCTAATTCCCGATGTTGGGTTCCAATAAGAGTAATGTTGTACATGTTTTTACCGTTGTAAGTGTTCATCACCGATAGTTCGAGTCAAATTCGCTAACATCTTCGCTGCTACCGCATGCGTTTCGTCTGGATTTGCTTCAATCAAATAGTTATCATAAAACGAGGACACCAAAATACTGACAACTATCTTAGCGAAACCACACGTGAAACACGTGCGGTAGCCATAGTAGATTGTAGCGAGTGACTAGCTGGGATTCTATTTTAACCAACTTGAAAAATTATTATAGCCATCATTAGCAACCCAATCATAAGTAGTATATGACTGAGAAAGCTTATAAATCTTATTCCGATATATTTCTTCAACTTCTTTAACTGACCAACCATTCAAATCTGGATATTCAATCCACTTCCCTTCGATTAAGTCATGTAGATGTAATGTTTTTCCATTTGAAGAGTAGGAATAGCCAAGATAATCCAACGGGTTTAAACCGTTTGTTTTAGTTTGCCCATCTTTTCCTTTTATTGAATTAATATGCACGCCGAAAATATGATTATTACATTCTAGGCTTTTCATAATTTCATAAGCTACCCAGCGTCTATCAAACGTTCGAGACCCAATTAGTACACAGGTATTAGATGTATATGACAATCCATTATTTATTAATCTCTTCAGTGCTAAATCACCTTTTTTTTGAGCTTCCTCCCAAATAGATGCGTCAAAAAAACCTGCACTTTCTCTATCAGGCTTTAATAGCCAATGATTTCTGACAACATTTGCCCTAAAATCTATCACGTCTTGGTAATGAAAACTGAAAAACACTCTCTTTGCCATTTTTAAATGTATTTCTGTAAATAATTGCCATTATTTATTTTTTCTATCAATAATTTCCCTCACTATAAGTGCTGTAATAAAGGAATACGGAATTATGTCAAACTTTTCGGAATGCTTGTCTTCTTTCTTTTCAGTTTGTATGTTAGAATAATTTTGACTGTCCATAATTCTAACATTATCTAAGTTCGAATATTCTTCTGCTAAAATTTTACTAGCTCCACCGGTAGTGCCTAAAATAAAAATTGGTTTGGTTGGATGAATATTTCTGAATAATTCAAATTCCAATTCTAATCCTTCCATTCCTCCAATGCAAACAAGTGCATCAATTGCTCCTTTCATCATTGCTCTCCTCATAAATTCTAAGCTAGCTTCGCATTGAGGAACATCTTGGATTTTCGGATTAAATTCTTCTTCATTTTTTGCATCAGTCCAAATTATATCGCAATAACCTAAGTCAAATAAGCTTGTTGTTTCTTTTGGAATTACTTTCTCATACGCTCTTGATTGGAAAATAGTTATTGCTTTTTTCTTATTATCTGCCCTTTTTAAGTTTTCTATCTCTTTATTTGATTTATACTCTGTAGCAATCATTGCAACCAATGGAGAAATTGATGGATGTCCTCCAAAAATTATTTTTCCACCCGCTTGAAATATATTTCTAGACAAACCTATTACGGCTTCTTCAATTTGAATCTGTGCATCTTTAATTTTTGTATATTTTTCATTCCGCTTATCAGACGGAACGCTTGCAGATAAAAGTACTCTAAATGGATTGTATGACATTATTTGAAAAATTAAGGATAAATTATATTTAATAAGTTTAAGATTTCTCCCTCATTGTAATATTTTACTTCTGATTTTTGCGACAACCAAGAATTTACCTTCTCTCTTTTGCTTTCCTGAAATTCAGGTCCAATAATTACTTTTTCGCCATCCGAGTGAGAAATGTCTGTATAATGATAGTCATTAACTTTTGGTGGTCTTGGTGTTGCCCAAATTTTATAATCCAAAGTGCCTGTGCCATCAGCAACATTAATGAATCCATTATTATCAAATGTAGTTGTAGCCCCTTTACTTGCTAATGCAGCAACTATATTACTATTAAGATAATTTTTCATTCTATATAAAGCTATTGAATGCCTTCTTCTAATTTCCGTTACTAAATTATCAAGCTCATATTCACCAATTTGCCTTGTATCATTGGAAAGTGTAACATCAATTCTATATTCATTATCAATTGCAGGAATTTTTTTAGAACTATCAATATTTAATGCAAGTATTCCCAACCTGTACTTCTTTGCAAAAGCAATTTCAAGTTGTATCCAAGGTGATGAAAGGAATGTAGTAGATTCAAGAAAAATAATCATGGCTTTATCAGCAAGTTCTTGATATAATCTATTCTGAAAATTTACACCAGGATTAATACTGAATCGATCTAGAAAAACATCAAAGCCTTCATGGTGTAATCTATCAAATAGCTGTTCGGCAAATTCAGTTGTATCATCTCTACGATAACTGATAAAAATTCGCTGGTCTTCATCACTAATTCCAATTAAACCAAAAATAGTTGGAATAATTTCGTCAATATCATTTCTCCAAAACGCTATATTTGGTATTTTAAAAGGTTCAGGTAATAAAACTGTTGTTCCTTCCGGCAATATAGGCAAAATATCATTTATCCAATTTAAAACAGTAGGATTGGCAAATGTGTCACTTAGCCCATCACTAACCACAATCAATAATTTTAAATTATCAGGGATGTTCAATGCTTGACAATCATTAAATCCAACAGTATAGCCATTGCAAGGCGGCGTTGTATTAATAAAATTTGTTTCAAGATTTGTAATTGAAGATATAAGTTTTGTTTTTAAGTCAATTGCTAATTGTTCCGACAAATCATTATCTGTAAAGCATATCGCAATATAAACTGATTTAGGTGATGGCAAGTTCTCAAACTTTTCACAGTTAAAACTACCATCCCTATTTTGGAGTTGTATAATTAATTCTGATGCCATAATTTCAATTATTCTTTTGTTATTATATAATCCTCAATATTTTCATTTATTTTCAAAGCTATTTTCAGGTTTAAATCAATACTTAAATCATCTTTTGCAAAGTCTATCCATTTTACTGAATAGATATACGATGAATATCCAATAAAAGGTTTGGTATCTGCTGTATGATTTATACAAGTACTTCTTTGTTCTTTTGACTCTTTGATATTAAACATGTTTTTTCTAATCATTCTAAATAACTTATAAGTAGATAAGGAACGACATTTACACGTTGGGCATGAATTATCTTGAATAAAATATTCATAACTGCCATTTTGATCTGGTAAGACCACAGCTAATATTGCATTTGTGAGGCTTTTTCTTCCATTTCTTTTATGCTCTTTTAATGAGTAAGAAATTTCCCACGGAATCCATTGATCTTCTTCTAGTTTTGATTTATCCCACATATTAGGCGATATTAAAACGATTGTTACACTACTGTCATAAATTTTATCTCTTAACTTAGATGCGATGGTATCATCTTTAAATTTACTCAAATCATTATCATCCTCTTCTGCTTTGAAAATATGAGGTGTATCTTCAAACATTTCTTGAAGCTTATTCACATAATCTCTTGCAGTTGTTTGATAGATATTTGGAAACTTCATCACATTTGCATCGTAATGTTTGTATGAAATAAATACTTTTTTGCCTTTTACTTTAGTTGCCATTTTTATTATTATTAGGTTTATCCCCGCTACTGCACGTCAAATCAGGGTGTCGCTGCCGCAAGTCTGTGACTTGTGGTATGTAAACAAGTCTTCCCTGAATTTCTTATTTCTACCAACCAGCTAGTCCACGTCAAATACGCTACAATCTTCGCTGCTAACGCTTCGCCTGTGACCATCTCGCGCAAGTCTTCCGAAGGATGACTTGTGTTCTAGTCAAACCAGTTTTTAACTGAAACTCGCTTAGATAAAGTTTACACAAATATTTGTTTTTACACATTTATTTAAAAAGTCACTCACTTTTCTAACTCTTCAAATATGCTTAATTTCCCCCTCTAGTCCACTTCAAACACCCTACAATCTTCGCTGCTACCGCATCGCCTGTGGTCCGATCTCGCTTAATAAATAACAACCCTGTCAACCCTTGCTCAAAAATGCCTTTATTTATTAGCTACTTTATCAATCCCCAAATTCAATTATTATATTTTTACATGCAGGAAGTCTTCTTAATCGGATAATGTTTCTTTGGGATATCCTTCCTTTACTGAAACAAATATAAAGTAATTGCTTGCAATAATTCGTCATTTGTTTAAAATAAATTTTCAAATCAACTTTCTACACTCATTCTAAGAAAAAAGGAGTCTAATTTTCGCTTAACCACATCCTCTAGCGCAAGTCTTCCGTAGGATGACTTGTGTGTACTAGTCAAACCAGTTTATAACTGGAACTCGCTTAGATAAAGTTTACACAAAAACGGCTTTTCGTGGATGTTAAGCGAAGCGCATCCCGAACTTCCAATAAAAGGGATTTTCAATCCCGTCTCCCCGCTAGTCCACTTCAAACACCCTACAATCTTCGCTGCTACCGCAGCGCCTGTGGTCTTGTCTCGCTTAATAAATAACACCTCTGTCCACCCTTGCTCAAAAATGCCGTTATTTATTAGCTACTATATCAATCCCCAAATTCAATTAATATTTTTTTACATGCAGGAAGTCTTCTTAATCGGATAGTCTTTCTTTGGGATATACTTCCTTTACTGAAACAAATATAATATAATGGCCTGCAATAATTCGTCATTTGTTTAAAATATATTTTCAAATCAACTCCCAACACTCTTTCAGAGAAAAAAAAGAGTCTAAATTTCGCATAAACACGTTTTTTCAACACTATTGTTTAACACAATCCAATATTTCTCCGAATCCCTTCCCCATAATAATAAACTTTGCCCTTTTATCAAAGTTTATTTGGCGGTTTCAAAACTTTACCTCCACCTTTGTGCCTCAGAAGTTTTGGATAGCGTTTGGTTCGACTATATAAGACTTCGCATCTCTTCGATTGGCTTTGCCACAGACTCAAAAAGAAC
>CANCPA010000239.1 GCA_947379895.1 Chitinophagaceae bacterium
ATTATATTACCGTTCGCTTCGGAAATCACCAAGACTGTCACACAGAGCCTGTCGAAGTGCAAGCAACTTACATTTCAACCCGATTTCGACGGGCTCAATCTGACACGCTAATTTTCGAAGTTTCGCTTAACTTAATGACATTGCCCTACAGGACTTTAACCTCTTTTGACAATGTTCTGCTACCAATATTTCGTGCCTATGGAACTTTAATCACATTGCTTACTTCCAATCTTTCAAAGAATTCCTTAGCACCATTCCCTACTGATATTTCATTGGGGTTTTCAATTTCAAAGTCATAAGGATTAATTCTAATCAATGGAATTGTGTCATTTGTGAATCGTCTAGCAGTTTTTCTTATAGTATCAATTGTTTTTCCTGCACCTATTTCTATTGCCACAATCTTATTCTTCTTTTCTTTTATTTCCTTTTGCCAACTGTTATATCGAATTTGTTGTGCAACGGAATTGTTAGACACCCAAAACCAGTCGTAAAAAAGGTACATATTGGGACGACAGTTCAATCCACATTTTGGGCATTTTGGCACTCCTCCAATTAAGGTTTGGGTTATCGGGTCAATGGAAAGTAGTGGTGTTTTATAAATATCCCTTTCTAGAATGTCCATGCACTGCATATTGAATATAGACCCATGACATTCCCAATGTCTCAATTCATCAAAACCTGCTTTCTGAAAGTGTTCATCGCAGTTGGAAGTAACTATAAAGTATTCCTTTTCTTTTAAGATGTCTAGTAGTTGAGTATATCCTTTATGTGGTATTGTACGGGTATATTTCTCTATCAGTGATGCAACAAATGCCCAGCTTTGTTCTGGCGTTTTATCAAAGGCATCATGGGTTAATAAGTCTTGGTAATTTACTTTTTCGTTATTTACTACGATACTTTTAGTCCACAATCCCCCTTTGCCCCTATATTGTTCTAACCCCGAATCAACACCCATGCCTGCGCCTGCGAATACCGCTATGGCATCAGCATTCTTAATCAATTTAACTGCTTGAAATGAAAATTCCTTCATAATAGTATTCTGGGTGGGCGACAAAAAAGGCTACCCATTTATTGAGTAGCCCTTACTTTTTAAATGTTTCTGATAAATATGCCGTTTTCCTTTCGCAGTTCCAGCTTTCCTTTATTGGTCTTTATCAGAATATCCGTTCCATTAAACTTTGCACTAACCGCATCGCCATAACCAATGTTTCTTATAAAAGTTCCGTTCTCTTTCCTTAGTTCTACTTTACCCTTTGCTGTGGTAATTAAAACTAATGTGCCATCATTATTAATGTTGGCATCCACTGTATCGCTGTAACCAATATTTCTGATAAAACTGCCATTGTCTTTACGGAGTTCTGCTTTTCCGTTATTGAGCTTGATTATGTTCATTGTGTATTGCATTAGGTAAATTTATAAAATAATTAGTTAACTGTTTTTAGTTTAACACCCATATTGTTATTTAGATAATCTTCAATTTCAGCTATTATATCCAGTATTAATTTCTCCCTTTTTTCAGTATTAATAATTTCAGGCAAGAACCACTCAAGGTCTCTAAAATTAAATTTAAAGTCTTTCTTTTTCGACCATTTGACATTAGAGAATATACCGACATAGGTTTTAATTTTAATAAAATACCATTCATTTAGTGGTTCTATTCCTATGGATTTTCCATCATTTGTTTCAATTAAAAGAAGAGAATACTTATGAAGTTGTACACTCCATTGTCTCTCACGTTTAATAAACTCAACAGTATCTTCCCAGAATTCATTCATGATTTGGTTCTTGTTTTTCTCAAATTGAGTTGAAATCAATAATGATGCTTTGATTGAGCTTGCGTCTTTGAACAACACTTCTTTTATATCATTTTCCATAGTTTTATTTTTTGATTGACTCGTAATTTTTCTTATTAAATTTAAATATTGATTAATAGTTTCCCTAAGCAGTGGATGATTAGTTGTTTTTTCAATGCAAACTTCCAACCATTTTAAAATATCGGTCGAATAACTAATACAATAGTAATCGGGTGTTTCATTATTTTCAATACTAACTTCCCAATTGGATTTAAGTTTTTTTGATTTTTCCTTGTTAGTTGTGCTTTCTTCCGAAGCATTTCCACCAAAGGGCTTCAAGTAGAGTATCATAAACTTGGGAAACTTTTGTTCTTTGCAATAATCAGAGTATCTTACCAATTGCTCTGCTTGGTCAGGTGCCCAGATTTTGTTTTCAATTACAATTACATTTGAGTACTTATCTTTCATAATGATATCCATTCTTCCCGAAGGGTCATTATCTTTTTCTATTTGGTTTTTATTGGCAATGTGTTTTTCTATTTCAACAATTGCCGATTCACAGTTAAAATCGGGAATTAATTGCTTAATTAATTGCTCATAAAACAACTTTAAAAAAGTACTTCCTAAACTATGTGAGCCTTTGGGGTTAAGCAATTCAACAAGAAACATTGAATGGCTGTTTTCATGTTCTTTCTTTCCCAAAATTTCAAATACATTAAAGTTCTCACCTGTAATTTTAGCTATGTCTTCATATTTGGTATTAATTAGGGCAACCTTTTCTAACAAGTGCTGTAAGTTGTCTTCATTCATATTTATTCTTTTTTTTTAAGTCTGTAAATTTATAAGTATTTCTTTGCCCTTGTAATAAAATCATAAGCTATTTTGTGCGTTGGATGTGAAATAAAGCCATAATTTTCAATACCATTATTTTTATTAATAGTGTACTTCCTTAAAACCTCTGCAAGGTTTACACCGTCTGGTAAATACATTGATTCCATCTTTTTAAATTTATCCGTTGCACTCATATTAAAGCCTCTTCTATATCCCTCTCTATCTTTGTGACTATTTTCTTTTACAGGTAAACAAGCGGCTAAAAGTGTAGTAAATTGATTTGTGAATACTACCTTACCATAAGTTTCTTTCAAAAGTTCAGCAGCAAATTCAGATGGATAGTTTTCTTCAATCTTAAAAATACCTTCAATTAAGTTCTCATTGTACCACTCAAAAGCAAAAAACATAGCCACATCAGAAAGATTCAAAGAAGGAAGTTGCTTTAAATAAAAATAGTAGCCTTTTAAATAAGCATCACTATTAATTGGCTCTGACGATTCGTAAGAGAATAATATTGTATCGCTCGACATCCCTTTGAAAGCACAAGCATATTTAATATTATCTTCTTTACTCGATTCGGTTAAAACCCACTCTTCCCATTTTTTAAAGATTTGTTTTGTCAATCGATGTTCGGGTGTTATTTCAAAAGTTTCAAAGTCAAAATGCTTTGTAAGAAAGCTAAAATCTCTTTGTTTCATATTTTTATGTTTTAAATGTTTAGTACTCAAGAATCAGCTTCTATTTCATCCTCCTTAGAATTTACTTTGTGAGGTTCACCATAATATACAAAGAACTGATAATTCACTTCTAATGAAATCCTCATGTTATCAATATCAAGGATATCTTGTAGATTCAAGCCAGATTCATAATATAATTCTTTCATCGTATAGCAAAAAGGGATGTCGGCTAATGAGTGGCTTGTATCTTCTTGATAGTTCCAGTTGTCTTCATATTTATAGTCTTTATCTTGAGCTTTATCACCATCTTCAAAAAGATATAAATAGCTTTTATAAGGCCAATCGGCTCTTAGTAAATTTCGCCTCTCCTTTTTATTTCCCTTAATGAAATCACTTGTACTCGAATGACAGATATACCTTGGTTCGAAATTGAAATCATCCACTTGATTTTGTGCCAATATTTCCTCTAATGAAGCCCTAAGATTATGAGCAAATGGTCTTATTCTCTGTTCTTCCTTTTTCAATAATTCATTCAGATACCTTAACTTCTCAATATTTTTAGAGTCAAAGATATTTGGGTTAGTTTCTCGAATCTGACGTTGTTCAAAGGTCAAATCAGACCAAGCAATATTTTCTAAGTCCATTGGTTTAGCAGGTCTTGATTGCTTTTCAAATTCAGCTAATATATTTTCATCATAAGCTATCTGAAATTGATAATCTACCTTTAATTCAATCCATACACAATCAATATCCAAAATGTCTTGCCAAGTTAAATGAGAATGAAAAGCTATGCAATGCATAGTATAACAGAAAGGGATTTGATGAAGGGGATGACCAGTCGGGCAATACAAATTCCAGTCGTCGGAATAAAACATTTCGTCTGTATCACCATGCTGTTTTTTGCCATACAATCCGATATGTTCTTGATAAATTGGATTTCCATCTGTTGTCATATTGCGTTTGTTGCAAGCCACATCCCCGCTAAATACGGCTAAATTAGTACGAAAGTTATAATCCCATATTTCATTTTCACTAATGCTTGCATTTAGTTTAGCTCTCAGCTTTTCAGCAAACGGGCGTACCCGTTCTTCCTCCTTTTTCAACAGGTCATTGATATGTATTATCTTATCAATGGTTTCCTTAGTTAAAACGCCAAGATTTGGGTCCTGATTAACCCTTTCATTCAAATTTGAATCTTCTAAGTTTTTCATTTTATTCTTTTTATCTTAATATAGTACTCAAGAATCAGTATTTATTTCATCTTGTTCAAAATTGCTATCTACATAGCAAACCATAAATTGATAATCTACTTTCAGGTCTATCCAAATATGACTTATATCTAAAATGTCTTGCCAAGTAAATCCTGAATGAGATCTGATACAGTGCATGCTGTAACAAAAGGGGATATTCGCTAAAGGATGGTTTCCCTTGCAATATAAATTCCAGTTTTCAGAATAAACCATATCATTTGCATCAAGACTACATTTAGTAAATAAATTGAAGTGTTCCATAAATATAGGGTCACCCTCTTCAGTATTGTGTCTTTTGTTGCAATCATCATCTACACTATACACCTCTAAAACTGGGTTGAAATTGTAATCTTCAATCTCCTTTTTCTCCTTACTTAGCTTTAATGTTTCATGTAATTTTTGAGCATAAGGTAAAATACGAATCTCTTCTTTTTTCAAAAGGTCATTGATGTGTTTTATTTTTTCAATGTTATCCTTTGTTAAGATGACGAGGTCTGAATCTTCAATATTTTGTTCTTGCAAGTTTGAATTGTCTGTTTTTTCCATTTTAATGCTTTTTATATTATTATAATACTTACAGAATTGTTTTTATTTCATCTTGTGCTTGTTTCAAAAATAAATTGCATCTTCCGAAAAAGAAAACATGCACACAATTTTTGCAAACTCCCCTAATTTATTGTCATATTTCATACCTACAATAATTTCAGTTTCTTCGCCAAAGTGTTGTTTTATTAACTGATTAAAATGTTCAATTTCATCCATCAGAATTTCATTGTTTTCACTTGACGCAAAGCTTAAAAGAATCAAATTGCATTTTTCCCTATTCAGATATTCTAAGAAAGGAGAACCAAGTATTTGAGTAAACATTTCAGAAACCCTATTTGACTGCTTGCTTTGCCCAACTCCAACTGCCGAAAATGTTCCGCTTTTAAATATTTTTTTTACATCACATTCATCCACTATTATAAATCCCTTCTGATTAATGATATGATTGATGACAGTAAAAGGCAGTTTGAAAGTATGTGTAGCTAATTCTAATGGGCTAAACTCTTCATATATATCAGGATTGTCTTCTTCAAAAGTATCCCTATAAAAAACAAAGGAGGTATCCACATAAGGTTTCATCCGTGAAATAGCATTTTTTGCTTGTATTGAATCGTCAATCTTTTCCCATTTCGCAGGCATTGCAATAATAGTCACCACAATCTTTCCTAATTCCTTAGCTGCTTTAGCCGTTTCAAACACCAATAAATCAGTCCACTCATATCCTAAATAGACCATAATATAAACGACCTCGGAATTAGTTTCCTTTATTTTGTCTTTTATCAAATGAACGGTAGGTAAGTCGAAGGTTTGCATATCTACCTCTTCAGAGAATATTTTTTCTTCTTCATTCTTTCCGTTTAGGTACAATTTATCACATTCTGGTGACCGTGATAAATCTAGATAGTGAGCATCTATATCCATTACACAATATGCAAAACCCATTTCTTTGAGTAGTGGATACATATAGTCGTATATAGCAATACCACTTCCAATTCCTATGATTAACCCATTTTGATTATTGCTTTGTAGTCTGTCTGTTTGACTGTTTCCAATTGTTCCTTTTATTTGTTCCATTTTATTATTTTTCATTTCTTTTACAAATTCCAATTACCAACATTACATCATCCACTTTCAGTTTGCCTCCATATTCAGTTGCTTTGTATAAAAGCACCCCCTCCGAATAACTTTCCAAATCCATGGTTGAATCTTTTGTCTCTAATTCTGCTAGTAAGTCCCCCTTTGCAATTTTATCTCCAACATCCTTATGCCATTTGCGAATAATCACTCTTTTGCTATAATTGTCTAACTTAGGTACATGTATAATTTCAGTCAGGTTGTTGATTAATTCTTTCTCATCAGTTTCCCTTTTGGTCTGCACCCAATCTAGCTTTTGAATATGTTCTAGCCTTCCTTTTGCCTTCGATAAATCTAATTCAGGGCTATTATGTTCTACAATAATTGGGACATATATTTTATTGTCAATGCCAAATTGTATCAACCAATCAATACATTTTTTCGCCAACGACTTATCTTTCAATTCATCGCAGAATGAAATAAAACTTGGATATGCTTTGTGCAAAGTCCATTGTTCAGCTATCGTGAAAACAAATTCATGATAACTTCGGGCAATCAACCAATCATTAAATTTGTAGAGTTTAGCTGGTAGCGAAAATTCCTTAATACAATCAATTGGTTTCCGTTTTTCATCTAAGAATAATTTATAGCTCGTCATCATTCTAT
>CANCPA010000240.1 GCA_947379895.1 Chitinophagaceae bacterium
TTGAAGAACATCCTTTCACATCTTGCATTAAGTCTGAAATTGATTGTCTTGGATTAAATCCAATAAGAACATGAACATGATCGGGCATACCGTTGATAGCAATGAGTTTATGTTTGTTCTTTTGGATGATTCCTGTTGAGTATTTGTATCCTTCATCTTTCCATGTTGGTTGAATTAAACCAGCCTTAAATTTTACTGCATAAACAAATTGTAGGTAAAGTTGAGTATATGTGTTCGCCATGATATGTTATCTATATGTCGTTCCTACGGAACTTATTGCATTTTATTGTTCGGCTCCTACCAATATTTAATCCCTACGGGATTTATTTAACGAGTCTATAATCAATTAAAGTTTGGAAAGGTAGCGTATAAACATGGATACTATAATAATTCGGGTGCATAAGATTTTTTATCTAAAAATAGTGGCAACGACCAACCCTATAATGGCATTGAGCTATTACAGGGGTTCTTAGTCAGCGAAAAACTTTTATGCACCCCACCAAAGAGAGATTTATTAACATTCAGACTCTACACCTAGCTAATCAAAGTATAAATTAAAGTATATAACATCCTCTCTCTTGTTGATTAAATAATTTATAACAAGTTAAAGACTTGTAACAGCAACAAGTTGATTTGATAGTGGTAGCGGGGTGTAACAACCTTAACAAATTTTGTATTGCCCAAATGGTTCATAATAACAATCTAATACCTATTCTAAATTATGCAATTACAATAAATGCATAATTATGATGATTTAAATCTACATAAAACAAGCAATTCACCCTTTATTTTATGACAACAATCATTTCTATTCGTGATTAGAATCAAATTACGAAATCGTTTTCATTTATATGTTTGCACAGGATTTGGAATACTTTTTAAACAAAGACTCAATTCTTTTAGAAAATCAATATTTCAAACCCATTTCTATTCAGACTTAAAAAAGTTGATTTTATGAGTACAGAGATAGTAAGTTCAGAAAAGGAAATCCAAAATACTGACCCGAGAATTAAATTGATTGCTGCTAAAATGAAAAAAGAAAATTATAAAGCAGATGCATTAATTGAGATTCTTCATACAGCGCAAAATGCTTATGGGTATTTACCGATGAATATTTTAAAGTTCATCACTAAAGAACTTAAACTACCCCCTTCTCGAGTTTATTCTACAGTTAGTTTCTATCATTTTTTTTCGTTAAAGTCAAAAGGAGAACATACTTGTCTTGTATGTACAGGAACTGCTTGTTATGTGAAAGGGGCCTTAGGGCTTTTAGATGAAATTGAACATAAATTCTCACTCAAACCAGGTCAGGTTTCTGCCGATAATAAATTAGGTGTACAGGTTGCACGATGTATTGGTGCTTGTGGTTTGGCACCTGCTGTTGTATTAGACGATGAAGTACATGGTAAACTCACAAACGAAATGATTACTGATTCAATTAATGCTAAAATTAAATGATATGAATCGAAATGATTTAAAGGTCATCTCAGAAAAGGCAAAAGAAAAACATAAAAAATACAAACATAAAATCTGTGTTTGTTGTGGTGCAGGTTGTATCTCTTCTGGTTCTGAAGGTGTATTGTTAAAATTGCAAAAGGAAATAGTAGAAAGAGGTTTGCAAAATGAAGTGGAAGTGATTCCTACGGGATGTATGGGGCCGTGCAATCAAGGACCATTAGTAAAATATCTTCCTGAAAATACTATTTATCAGAAAGTGGATTGCGAAAATATTTCTCAAATAGTGCAAAGTCAAATCGTTGAAAAGAAGCCGATTGAAGATTTATTACTATTCTCAGACTTCCATCCAAAGCCATTTATTAATGCACATGATGATCCATTCTTCAAAAAACAATTGAAGATCGCTTTGAAAGATTGTGGCGACATCAATCCAGAAGAAGTAGAGGATTATTTAGCTTATGACGGATACCTTGCCTTAGGAAAAGTTTTATTTCAAATGTCCCCCGAAGATGTGATAGCTGAAATTAAGCATAGTCGCCTTAGGGGAAGAGGTGGTGCAGGTTTTCCGACAGGGTTGAAATGGGAAACTGTCTATAAATATGTAAGTGAAGAGAAATATGTGATTTGTAATGGCGACGAAGGAGATCCCGGTGCTTTTATGGATAGAAGCGTTTTGGAAGGTAATCCACACCGGGTTATTGAAGGGATGGCAATTGCAGGATATGCTGTAGGAGCAAATAAGGGTTTCGCCTATATACGTGGAGAATATCCTTTGGCAATAAAAAGATTTGAGCAGGCTATCAAACAAGCTAAGAAAAATGGTTTACTTGGCAATAAAATATTAGGAAGTGAATTTTCATTTGACATCGAAGTCAGAATTGGAGCCGGAGCTTTTGTCTGTGGCGAAGAGACTGCTTTGATTGCGTCAATAGAAGGAAAACGAGGCACACCAAAACCTAGACCGCCATTTCCTGCTGAATCAGGATTGAGGGGTAAACCGACTTTGATTAATAACGTAGAAACATTTGCTAGCATAGTGCCAATCCTAAATAATGGTGGGGAATGGTACAGTGAGATTGGTACACCTAAAAGCGCAGGAACAAAAGTCTTTGCATTGGCAGGAAAGATTAATTATTCGGGCTTAATCGAAGTTCCAATGGGAACAAGCTTGAGAGAAATAGTTTTCGAATTAGGTGGTGGCATACAAGGTGGTGGAGAATTTAAAGCTGCGCAAACAGGAGGTCCTTCAGGTGGTTGTATTCCTGCTAAGCATCTAGATGTGAAGATGGATTATGAATCGTTGATGAGTTTGGGTTCTATTATGGGTTCAGGAGGTTTAATAGTCATGGATGAAAAATCCGACATGGTGGATGTGGCAAGATACTTCATGGAGTTTTGTATGGATGAAAGTTGTGGGAAATGCGTACCGTGTAGAGTGGGTACTAAAATGATGCATGATTTATTACAAAAGATTTATGATGGGAAGGGAACAAGCATCGACTTGGAAAGACTAGAGGAATTAGCCATTTATGTAAAGGAAACGAGCCTTTGTGGACTTGGAGCCTCTGCACCAAACCCGTTGCAAAGTACACTGAGACATTTTAGAGAAGAATATGAAAGCAAGATAGAGCAAGACATTGACTAACTGATTTGAATGATAAAATTGATGGATTTCTTCATTCATCAATTTTTCGAAAAGCATTTTTCTTTGAAGTAATTCACAATTAATAACTTTTTAAAGCAGGTGAATATTATGCAAAATATTACCATTTATATTGATGATAAGAAACTAGAAGTAGAATCAGGAAAGACAATTCTGGAAGTCTGCAGAAATAACAATATAGAAATATTGACGATGTGCCACTTAGAAGGGGTACTTGATGTAGGTGCTTGTCGTTTATGTCTTGTCGAGATTGAAGGCGTGAATAAATTATTATCAGCTTGTACTACAAAGGTTGCCGCTAATATGGTCATTCGAACTAGTACAGAAAGAATAAAAAGATATCAGCGAATCACAACTGAATTACTTTTTGCAGAGCGTAATCACATGTGTTCAGTTTGTGTTGCTAACGGGAAATGTGAATTACAGAATTTAGGCTACAAGGTAGAGATGGACTCAATTCGTTACCCTCGATTATTTCCACAATGTGAAGTGGATACCTCGCATTCATGGTATGTTCTCGATCACAACCGTTGTATCATGTGTACAAGATGTGTGAGGGTTTGCTCTGAGGTGGAAGGCGCCTTCAATTGGAGTGTTAAGAATCGTGGATATCAGGTTAGAATCATTTCAGATTTTAATACGCCGTGGGGTGAATCTACTACCTGTACTTCTTGTGGAAAATGTTTACATGCCTGTCCTACAGGAGCCTTATGGCCAAAAGCAATTGTACAAGGACAACTAGATAAAAAGCCAGAAATTATTGAGGAGTTAATGGCTAAGAGAAAAATGGGATTGTAAGTAGTGGTTAGTTGTTAGAGGGTAGTGGTTAGATGGTAATTACTTGTTGAGTGTAGATTGCTATGGGTTAGTAATAGAAAGCAATTTAATTATTAGGGCTTCAAATAGTAAATGATAAAATTTAAATAATGGACAGTAAGAAAAAAATAGCCACCGTTTGTTTGGGAGGATGTTCTGGTTGTCACATGTCTATATTGGATATTGATGAAAGGATATTAGACGTTGCAAAACTAGCCGACATAGTAAAAAGTCCCATTGTTGATGGCAAAGAATTTCCCGAAGGTGTTGATATTGCGATAGTAGAAGGTTCTGTTACAAGCGACGAACATTGGCACGAAATAAAACTTATCCGCAAACGCTCTAAATTCATTGTTGCATTAGGCGACTGTGCTGTCATGACGAATGTTACAGGGATGAGAAATTATTTCCCGTTGCAGGAAGTCATTGATGAGGCATATAAGAATTCTGTAAGTAACGATGCAGAAGGTGCTGAACCAAACGACCCTGCTTTATTAAAATTACATGACAAGGTTGTTCCATTGCAAGAAGTGGTAAAGGTAGATTTTATTATTCCAGGTTGCCCTCCTAGTGCCGACACCATCTTTTATGTATTATTTGAATTTTTAAATAACAGGATTCCTAATTTAAGTGAAGTAAATAAATTAAAATATGGATAGTAGTAATAAAAAAACAATTTACATCTCTCCTGTAACTAGGATTGAGGGTCATGCAAAAATCTCTATCCAATTAGATGAAAATGGGGAGGTTTATGATGCATTATTTCATGTAAATGAATTTAGGGGATTTGAGAAATTTTGTCAGGATAGGATGTACACTGAAATGCCTACAATCACTCCTCGTATTTGTGGGATTTGCCCAACAAGTCATTCACTAGCGAGTGTGAAAGCATGCGAAATGATTCAGGGTATTCAGCCTACCTATACGGCTAATTTATTGAGAAGGTTAATGCATATTAGTCAGAACCTATCTTCACATGCCCTCTCTTTCTTTCATTTGTCCTCTCCCGACTTCTTATTGGGTTATGATAGTGATCCTGCTAAAAGAAACATTCTCGGTATTGCACAGGAATTTCCTGATATAGCTTTAAGAGGTATTAGATTAAGAAAATTCGGGCAGGAGATAAGTGAACGTATAACTGGCAAAAAGATTCATATCATGGGAATTGTACCGGGAGGTATGGCTTTCCCTTTGACTGAAGAAAACAGGAAATATTTGCTTGAATATATTCCTGAAGCGATTGCAACTGTACAGTTAGGTATTAATATGATTAAGTCATTTCATGAAAAAAATAAGGAAATGGTGGAATCATTTGCCACTTCTCCTACGTTGTATTTAGGTACAGTAGGTCCTGACGGTGGTCATGAATTGTATGATGGCAAATTGCGTTTTATTAATGAAGAAGGTATTATTCTTCAAGATCAAATTGATCCATCAAGATATTTGGAGTTTATTGCAGAGAGGTCGGTCAGTTGGTCCTATTTAAAATATCCTTATTATAAACCTTATGGTTTTGAAAAAGGTGTTTATCGTGTGGGTCCTTTAGCTAGACTAAATGTGGCTACGAGAATGAAAACACCCCTTGCACAAAAAGAATTTGAAGAGTTTAAGAAAATTGGTGGAGGGAAACCTGTTCATGGAACATTCTATTATCATTATACAAGGTTGATTGAGGCGTTAGGAGATGTTGAGATCGCAGAACAGATTTTGAATGATTCCGAAGTGACATCTTCACATATACAACATCATGGAAGATGGAATTATGCGGAAGGAATTGGAAGTTCTGAAGCTCCTCGAGGTACTTTATTTCATCATTATAAAACCGATGAAACAGGTAAGTTAGTAAATGTAAATTTATTAATTGCTACTGGACAAAATAATCCTTCGATGAATAGGTCTGTTTTGGAAGTTGCGAAACAATATGTAAAAGGAAGCAACATAGAAGAAGGGATGTTGAATAGAGTCGAATCAACAATTCGTTGTTATGACCCTTGTCTTTCTTGTTCCACACATGCAATAGGAAACATGCCTATGGAAATTGAAATATTTGATTCAAAGGGGAAGACTGTTAAAAGAGTTGTTAGAAATTAAGAATATTGAAGTTAAATATAAGGAACACTAGGATTTATTAATTAAAAGTGATTTTTACTTTTATTTTATAAATCCTAATGTTCTTTTTTTTTCTGTTAATACCCATTTTCAATAAATTCAGTAATCGATTTAACTGCTTTTCCCGCATTTATTAAGGCCATTGAAGAGAGATTTTCGCCTAATTCAAAGTTTTGAACTTGTATTTCACAAACAAAAAAACTTCTATCGGAGGGATATAAATTCTGTAATAAGGAAAATAATAAGGTGGCATCTATATTATGTGATGAATGAATGCTATTGCTATTTTGTTCTGTAATAGGATAAAATGAAACTTCACAATTCGGATTTATTCCTGCATCAATAATGATGATGGTGTCAAATTGATTTAAATCTTCTACTAGCTCAATGTGTAATTGATGTGTATTGATTACAGACAATCCTTGTAAATTAATCTTCTCTAATTCGCTACAAATGTATATTCCAACTCCATCATCCGATCGTAAAGTATTTCCGACTCCTACTACCACAGTTTTTTTGATATTCCTCATTCAATTTTATTGTAAGGAGTTAATAAGTTCATTCTACAATTAATAAAGTTGTTTCAACTACAGGGGGGCAGATTTAGTTGCATTAAAGTAACTTCTAATTACATCTTTATTTTTTCATCAAACAGCCGCTTTTCTGAAAAATTGACTTAAATCTCTATGACTATTTTTCAATTTTAATATCATGTTTTATTCCATATTCTTTTTAACTATTGGGTAAAAGTAATTTTTTTTAGGGAAAGTATATAAGTT
>CANCPA010000241.1 GCA_947379895.1 Chitinophagaceae bacterium
GAAACTAGAGGAAATGAGTGCATCAATTTCGGTGACAAACAAGCGTGCATCGGATTCCGTTTTGAAGTTCCTGTTCACGATGTCGAACAGTTGCAGGCTTTGTTGTATTGTCATGATGAAATAATTTCTCCAAATATACCTTTTATTAATTGAGGGAAAGAATTGAATTGATGATTAATAGTGATTAGAGGTGATTAGAATGATTCGAGAAAGTAAAAGCACTTTTTTTGCATAATATCCAAAAAAATCATAGTTCTTACTTTCTACATTACAATCCATCCCATCCAATTATCCTGCAAATCCTGATTCAGACAATTTTGATTGATTTAAATAAGCCTGTTGTTTTTACTTTAATTTTACAAAATGAAACGGATTGATGAGGCATATCGATATTTAGAAAATGCAAAAGATATTTTGAGTGATAAAGGACAAAAGGAAGATAAATATTACAAAGATCCAAAGTATGTAAAGATGGCGGGTAATACTGCCTATAATGGGGTATTAGTTGCATTAGATGGCCTTTTGGGTGTAAAGAAAAAAGGCAGGAAGAGCGTGGAATGGTACAAGGAAGAGTTGAGTAAATTAGATAAAAAGATATTGTATTCATTTGCTAGTGCCTATGAAACATTGCATTTGTCAATGGGTTATGATGGACATCCTAGTGCTAAAATTGCTGCAGATGGATTGGAAGAGGCCGAACAAATCATTAATTGGGTGTCAATGAAACAGGAACTAGTGGTTTAATTTAAATTGATTTTTTTCTGTTTCTAATACTAACAACTATAAAAGGCGTGTGAATCCATTTGCAATAATGGGTTTACACGCCTTTTTTTGTATTGCGGTGAAACACATTTAGCACCCTACCTAATAGTCGATTTCTACTTACTTTAATTGCCTCAATTTCTTAATTGTATTCGAAAGTTTTTTGTAATACGCAAACGATACCGACAATTTAAAAACTTTGAATTATTTAGAACTATATATTTGCTCAAAATATAGAAGTAGTGTTATTGAATCACAATAGACTACCCTTATTTATAACCTCAATAAACAAACTCATGAAAGTACATCCATCTTAATTTGAAGACTATTATTATATCAATTGAGTTCGATTTACTTTACTTTTATAATTATATTTTCCATTTTATCTACTGATTCTCTCAATTTTAATAACAATTTAATGTTTACACCCTCTACTCGAAATATCAAGTTGGCAATAGTTAGTTTTTTCTTACTTCTTAGTAATCTATTGTCGGTTGCGCAAACTTCAATTACAACAACACATACACAAAACAGCATTAATAAGTCGGTTACCTTTAATGTAAGGAATACCAATTCTTATTCAGTTGTTGTCAATGCAATAAGTTGTAATCTTCAAACTGTTGGTAATGATACTTGTGAAGTTCTATACAACACAACAGCAATTAATTCTAGTAGTAGCAATTGGACTCAAGGTGTTGTTGGTAATGGTCAAAATGGTTGGGTATTAGCATCTACAGGCGTTACTTCAGTTGCTGCGGCAGGGGTATATAGGTTGAATAACTCACTCACTATTACGATTCCCCCTTTATCAACTTATGGTTTTTGTGTTAGTAATGTGAATGGCAACTTAGGGAGTATGGCGCTTTCTACGGGTCAGGCAGTAGATACTTTTGCTTCAAATGGTGTATATATTCTTACAGGTGGAAATATAGGTTGGGCAGGAAACGTCATTCCTTTTACACCGACTTCATATCCAATGGGCTTAGTAGGAGGGATATCTTTTAATCGATTACCAATTATCACTTCCTTTTCACCTTCAATTGCTGCTTCAGGGTCAACTGTAACTCTAACTGGAAGTGGATTTACAGGTGCATCTGCAGTGTATTTTGGCGGAACAAGTGCCATCTCATTTAATGTTTTGAATGATACTGCAATTTCAGCAGTAGTAGGTAGTGGAGCTAGTGGCACCGTTAGTGTGATTACTAGTGGAGGATTAGGGAGTTTGGCAGGATTTGTTTTTAATAATCCTTCTGCTACGATGATTCCCTTTTCTGGTTCAAACAATGTATTTAGTAGCACTACTCTTTGTACACATGCTGGTTGTGGGGTAAATTATAATAATAATGCAAATGGATATTCTATATTAAATGGTACTGCAGGATATTTAATTAATATCTCGGGAAACTATTCAACAGAGTCAGGGATTGATTTGATTAAGATATTTTCTGGTTCGGGTATTGGAGGTACCCTTTTAGCAACTTACTCTGGCGCAGGTTCAATTAATTATTCAGGTACTTCTGGTCAAACACTTACCGTTCAATTTATATCAAATGGTTCAGTGGTTTCTACTGGTCTTAGTTCAACTGTGACTTATACAATTGTGGCTCAACCCATCATTTCATCTTTCAGTCCTACATCTGCAGCTTCGGGTGCCACCGTTACCTTAACTGGAAGTAATTTTACGGGTGCGACTTCTGTTACTTTTGGAGGCACTGTGGCAAGCTCTTTTGTGGTGGTAAATTCTTCTACTATTACAGCTGTTGTTGGTAATGGAGCAAGTGGGAATGTAAGTGTAACTACAAGTACGGGAGGAACAGGTAGTTTGGCAGGATTTAACTACACAGGCGGGGTTTCAATATTAACGAATGCAATTGCTGGAATGACACTTCAATGTGCCCTTGGTTCTGGAAATTCTACTAGAACTTCCGTGGCATACAACCCAATATTTAATCTATATTATAGTGCAAATGCAGGTGGTACTTCCTACCCAATGGAAACATTTACAGGTGGTGGTAGTTATTTGGCTACGATTAGCCCGAACTATGATTACAGAGGTTTATGGTGGAATAGCAACACCAATCAATTGGAAGGGAATGGTTATAGTAGTGGTGGGATTTTTGCCGAGAGCCTGAATGCTGCAAATGGCTATCCACTTGGAAGTGGGAACGTTATGGTAGCTAATTCTCAACCGGATGCTCAATCTCATGGTGATTTTGACTATAATAATAATCAAATAATTTACTATTATTCAGGTAGGATTTATCAATATACACGTAACACGAATACTCTTGTAACAACTTTGTTAATTTCAGGTTTACCCGTATCTAATTCTAATCTAAATTCTAACTCGATTTTTTACACAGGAATAGATGGTAAAGAATATGCAGTTTATGACTATATCTCAAGGAGTCTTTATTTTATCAACCGCAGTTCAGGTGCTTATGTAGGCACTTGTACTTTACCAGCAAATGCACCTAATCCAAATAGCTTTGCAGCAGCATGGGCAAATGGATTATTTTGGCTTTTTAATGGTACAGATTATAAATGGTATAGCTATCAGGTTACGGTAAACTCTAACCCTGCATTAGCTCCTACTATTACTTCTTTTACTCCCATAGCTGGTGTTATTGGTACTACTGTTACTGTTACTGGTACTAATTTTACAAGTGTATCAGCCGTCATTTTTGGAGGTACTTCTGCGAGCTCCTTTAATGTGGTCAATGCTACAACAATTGTTGCAACGGTGGCTGCAGGTGCTAGTGGCAACGTGAGTGTCGTTACCAATAATGGAATAGCATCCTTGGCTGGATTCACTTTTACAGGTCCTATTTCAACACTGATTCCATCATCAGGATATAATTCTGTATCTGGAAATACAACGCTTTGTACGCATGCAGGTTGTGGTGTTACTTATAGTAATAGTGTTAATGGTTACACTGTATTGATTGGTGTTACAGGATATGCTATCAATATTGCGGGAAACTATACTACTGAATCTGGTTTAGATCAAATCAGAATTTATGCAGGTGCAGGAACTACAGGAACGCTTTTAGCAACCTATTCTGGAACAGGAACAATTAATTATACGGGTACTGCTGGCCAAACGCTTACGGTACAGTTTAGTTCGGATGGGTCTGTGGTTTATACAGGTCTTAATTCGACTGTTACTTATGCAATTGTCACCCCTCCAACAATTAGTTCTTTTTCTCCAACTTCTGCCACTCGAGGTAATACAGTAACAATTACGGGTAGCAATTTTACAGGTGTTAATGCGGTGTCATTTGGTGGTGTGGCTGCTACATCTTATAATGTAGTGAATGCAACTACAATTACAGCCGTTGTTGGAAATAGTGTCAGTGGAAGTGTCAGCGTTACTACAATTGGTGGAACAGCAACCTTGTCTGGATTTACTTATATCGCACCGATGCCTACTATTTCCTCTATTTCTCCTACTTCTGCTAGTAGTGGTAGAGCAGTTTATATTTACGGTACAGGTTTCACAGGTGCTACATCTGTAAGTTTTGGGGGTGTTCCTGCGACTAGTTTCTATGTTTCTAGTGATACTTACATGTATGCTTATGTCGGCAATGGCGCTAGTGGTATTGTCGCAGTAACAACCCCGGGTGGAACGGCTACATTAGCTGGGTTTACCTACATTGTTACCCCTGTTGTATCATCTTTTTCTCCATCAGCTGCTACAAGAGGAAATACAGTAACCATTTATGGTAGGGGTTTCACTGGAACAACTAATGTGTCATTTGGTGGCACAACAGCGTCAAGTTTTAGTGTTAATAATGATAATTCAATTTCCGCTATTGTATCCTCCGGTGCAAGTGGTACAATTAGTGTTACTAATTCTGCAGGTACAGGTTACCTAGCAGGGTTTACCTATATCTATCCGACTCCTGTAATAACTTCTTTTTCTCCAACATCTTCTGCTAGCGGAAGAGCAGTCTATATTTATGGTACAGGTTTTACAGGTGCAACGAGTGTGAGTTTTGGGGGTGTTCCTGCTACAAGTTTCTATGTATCAAGTGATACTTATCTATATGCTTATGTTGGCAATGGTGCAACCGGTAGTGTGAGTGTTTCGACTCCCGGTGGAACGACAAGTTTGCCTGGTTTTGTCTATCTTACGCCTCCATCAATTGCTTCTTTTTCTCCCTATACGGCAACGAAAGGTGCAACTGTCACTATTTATGGAAGTTCATTTACAGGTACAACTAGTGTTTCATTTGGTGGCACTACTGCAGCTAGTTTCTCAATCGTTAATGACAACATGATTACTGCTGTTGTTGGGATTGGTTCTACCGGTTCGATAAGTGTAACAAATGCTGCTGGAACAAATAGTATTGCTGGATTTACTTATATACCTCCCGTGCCTGTAATTACTTCTTTTTCCCCAACTTCTGCTCCTAGTGGTAGAATAGTATATATCTATGGTACTGGCTTTATAGGTACTACAGGGGTTAGTTTTGGGGGTGTTGCGGCTACTAGTTTCTATGTTTCTAGTGATACGTATATGTACGCTTATGTTGGAACGGGGGCTAGTGGTAGTGTTAATGTAACTACACCCGGCGGAATTGGTAGCTTAGCAGGATTTACATTTCAACCTCCACCTGCTGTACTTTCCATTTCTCCTTCGTCTGCAACGAGGGGTGATACCATTACTATCTTTGGTAGTGGATTTAGCGTGGGTGTAACAGGTGTTTCTTTTGGTGGAACAAATGCTTTAAGCTACACTGTTGTTAATGATAGAATTATTACCGCAGTTGTAAATAGTGGTACTTCTGGCAGGGTAGGCGTAACCACAAGTGCTGGTACAGGCTATTTGGCTGGGTTTACTTATAATTCTCCAGCACCTGTCATTACCTCTTTTTCTCCAACTTCTGCTACAAGAGGAAATTACGTATATATATATGGCACCGGATTTACAGGTGCTTCAAGTGTGACTATTGGCGGTGTTCCTGTAACTAGCTTTTATGTTTCTAGTGATACCTATTTGTATGCAGTTGTAGGTAGCGGTGCAAGTGGCAATGTTATCGTTACAACTCCTGGTGGCTCTGTTAGTTATGCAGGGTTTACTTATTTGCCTGCTGCCCCTGTTGTCAATAGTTTTTCACCTACTTCTGCAGGTACGGGAATGAATGTTATCATAAGTGGTAGTGGATTTACTGGAACAACAAGCGTTAGTTTCGGAGGTACTCCTGCGGCTAGTTTAATAGTTACTAATGATAATTCTATCACTGCAACAGTTGGCGTTGGTACAACTGGGTTTTTAACTGTAACTACACCTTCAGGTACTACAAACTATGCTGGATTTACCTATTTAGCGTCTCCAACTATCGCCTCCTTTAGTCCTATCACGGCAACACAAGGTGGGTTTGTTAATATTTATGGAAGTGGATTATCAACCACTCGAAGTGTTAGTTTCGGAGGTACTCCTGCGGCTAGTTTTTATGTTGTCAACGATAATTATATTTATGCCTATGTAGGCTATGGTGCTAGTGGTAATGTTAGTGTCACTACAATTGGCGGTACGGCTAGTTTAACTGGATTCACCTATACAGGAGTTCGTCCTTCAGTTGCTTCTTTCACACCAACTTTTGCTTCTATTGGAGCAACTGTAACTATAACTGGAAATAACTTTTTGGGTGCAACATCTGTAACATTTGGCGGTGTTGCTGCAAGCAGTTTTAATGTTGTGAATACCAATACAATTACTGCGGTTGTGGGTGTAGGTGCGAGTGGTAGTGTCGCCGTAACAAATGCAAGTGGTTCAGATAGTGTGAGTGGTTTCCAATATATTCAGGTGCCTTTTGTTACTTCATTTACACCTTTTTATGGTTGTGCAGGAACTACTGTCACTATTAATGGCACAGGATTTACAGGTGCAACATCCGTTTCTTTTGGAGGAATTCCCGCAGTTTCTTTTGTTGTTAACTCCGCAACTAGTATTACTGCAGTAGTTGCTTCAGGTAGTGTTACAGGAAAAGTATTCGTCACAACCCCTAATGGAACTACTTCAAG
>CANCPA010000242.1 GCA_947379895.1 Chitinophagaceae bacterium
ATCATTTGATTCTTTATTTAATAGATTAGCTTGTCCCATCAATAGGGCTTCAATCTGAATAATTTGTTGTTTATGTTTTGCTAAAGTGGAAACAGGAAGTGTTCTTGCCATCGCTTCAAATAGTGCGGCATTTACTTTCATTCCAAAGTTTGAGGCAATCTGCCACCACAATACTTCTTCCCAATGATTATTAGATTGATGAAATAAATCAAGTATATGCAATGCCTTTCGCTCCAATCGTTCTGCTAAAAGACGTTCTTTCCAAGCAATCCAAGTAAAATCATCTATTGAAGGTAGGGATGTATTGTGACAAGGAATTCCTGATGCATCAATTAAGTTTCTGTATCTGTTTAGTAATATTTTTGAAACCCTGCTTTCCAATACCAATACAGGAATATTTTGATTGTGATTATCCTTTATATCAATATCATTCTTCCAAACCACATGCAGGATGACGTTGCCATATTGTTTGTCATTATCATGTTTATGTTTCAACCAATCAGAAGAAAGAACATGGATTTCAATATTTCCAATCAGTTCTATGTTATCAATTCTGATGGCAGCATCCTTAAAGTCGGGCCCTTGATGAGTATTATGTAAGCCAGTTTTGATGATTGAAAGTAATTCTCTAGACTCTAGCAGCAGACTTTCTCTGTTGAAGTACTGAAACTGCCAGATAAATTGAAGAAGTTTTTCGTTCATAATATTTCTAGTTATTAGTAATTAATGCGAATCAAGGGTTAAAATAAGAAAGGTTAAGTGCCATAGGCACGAAATATTGGTAGTAAACAGAAGAATGATAATTGTTAAAGTCCCGTATGGGACGAAATATCATTATTAACCGTTAAAGGAAACGTTTTTTATAGATACAACAGCTAAAATATGTCGTACCTATGGTACTTTAGTTTCTCTTTTTAATGTTTTACTACAAATATTTAGTACCTAACGGTACTTTCAACCCTTGATTCGCATTATTAGTGTTTAGTTATAAATTGTTAATCACGAACAACTAAACACTAATAACTAACAACTATGAAGTGCTTTTACCACCCTACTTACAGGTAATCCCATCACATTATAAAAGTCGCCTTCTATCGATTCAATACCGATTACACCAATCCATTCTTGAATGGCATAAGCACCTGCCTTATCGTAAGGCTTGTATTTATCTACATAAAAAACTACTTCTTCATGGGTCAAAGCGTGAAAGGTAACGTAAGTAGTGTCGGCAAATTCAATCTCTTTATTATTTAATAAAATAACGACCCCCGTAATTACTGCATGTCTTTTTCCTGACAGAGATTTAAGGATATTAATAGCATTTTCACGGTCTGTTGGTTTACCAATAATATCATCTTTCAGTACCACTACAGTATCTGCTGCCAAGATTGGTTTACCAATATGATGAGTGTGATTCATTTTGATGAACTCCCTAACTGCCTGTGCCTTACCTCTTGCAATATATATAGGAACTTCTGCAATTGGCATGGTGTCAGGAAAGCTTTCATCTGTACTATTTACTATAGTATCGAACTCTATTTCTGCCCATTCCAATATCTGTTTTCTACGTGGTGATTGCGATGCTAATATGATTGACATGAATGTTTTTTGTGCTTAAAGTGGTTAATGTGAACAGAGTCAATCATTCCTACGACTCTATACTTTTAATTAGTGATAAATTAGCGTTATTAAATCATGCAATTTCTCTATTATCTTCTTTCACTTTATATGTGAAAAATCCCTCAAAACTTAAATCTTCGTCGAGTTCAGGCCAATGGATTCCATATTTACCTAATCTGAAAGAATTCCGTTGTTCTTGAGTCGCATTTAATAATTTTGGAAACCATTTAAGTGGATTTCCAACAATATGCCCCAACTCTGTTTCAATAAAAATCGTTTCATTGTCGAACCAAACCTTTATAACTTTCATCACAATATTAATTTTGATTAAAAAACTCTTTCCATCTTTTGATGATTAAATCTGCATTTTCTTCAATTATGCTTTCAGCAAGTCGAATATCTTTTCTTTTCATGCCATCATTATTTATTAAAGTAATTTCAGGGACTATCTGAAATTTTGCTTCTCCATCACTATTTGCAACATGGACGTGAATAGGAAGATGGTCATTTGAAAAGAAAAAGAAATTCATACCAAACATTCTAAATAATTCAGGCATTACTCTTATTTTAATCATACAAAAGTAACGGCTTATTTGTCTATGAATTTCGTTAATTTTCAAAATATAATGATGTACTTCTAAATTATTTTCTATTTATGATATTACAAACTCTTAGTAGCCTTGTTGAAATATTTTTCATTGAATTAATATAATTTGTTCGGAGAAATTCAATTGAATCAATTCTTTCTATTTCAATGTTTGTAATCCAAAATTAATAATCAGTTTGTGTATCCTTTAAAGAAGTTCTTTTTAAAACTTTTTCCAAGCCAATAACTTGAATAGTCTATTGAAAGAATAGATGATTTTGATTGATAATCTTAGAGGAAATTAGGGTAAAAGATAATCCAATTTGGACATTCTAATTCTACCCCATTGTCAACAGAAACTTTTTATAAATAAAGAGGCTCTAAAAGTAATGCACTTATTCCTACACCAATTAATGGCTTAAAATCTACAATCGTAGTTTCTTCATCTTGAAATCTAAATTGTATTTTGTATTGTTCTAATATCTTAAAATCAATAATTTTATTCAAATTCACTATTCTAATTCCCCACCAAATGAAACATTTGATAAATACTCTGATATTGCTGATTATTCGGGTCTAAAGCAAATAATCGTTTGGCATATCCCTCTGCGGCATTCGCTTGTTTGCTATTTGCATAAGTGAAAATAATGGCATATAATAACGACTCATCATTTGGTTGAACCGTCAATCCCTTTTGAAAAACGGTTATTGCTTTTGCAATATCCCCTCCTTGTTGTAACAATAATCCATAATTATAATAGAGTCTCGTATTGTGAGAATGCAAAGAGACTGCCTTTTCAAATGCTGTCTTTGCTTGCGTTTCCTGTTTCATTTCCACATACAAAAGCCCCATACTATGCCATGCATCATCATTCTTATCATCCATTTTTACTACCAATTGTAGAACAGAAAGTGCTTCATTATTTTTGTGCTGTGCACTATAAACAGTAGCCAAACTCAAACGTGCAAGACTCGCTAAACTATCTTTTTTCAATGCCCTTTTGTAAAAACGTTCCGCCTCGAGCAGGTTATTATTCGTATGATAATAGTCGCCTATCAGGATATTACCATGTGCAAAATCGGCCTGATTCAATAAATAAACCTCTAATTCTCCTTTTGCTTGTGCATAAGCAGACTTGAATTCTTGAGATACATCCGTTTCAGGTATCCTTTGTATCAACGAGGCTGCAGCTATTCTTACTGCTTTTACCTTATCTGAAAGCATAGGTAAAACACCCTGTAACCAATGGTCAACAGGATGATTTAGCAAACTCTTTAATGCTTCGTAACGTACTTGTGCGTCCTTATCTTTTAAGCAATTCAACAAGGAAGTTGTACTCTTATCTGTAACGATATTTCCAAGATAATTAGCTGCTGTTGCATGAATAATATCAGGGACTGAAGTGTCGGACAATAGTTTTAAGAGGTGCCCTTCGCTACCTTCATGAAGTTTTGAACCTTCAATCAAATCTTCCGAAAAATGATATTTACGTTTGTTACCATACCATTTATTTACAAATCCCGCTGCCCAACTTGCGGTCTTATCTTTATGACAGTTATTACAGGCATTCGGAGTGCCATATTTTACCGATAAATCAGGTCGAGGAACTCTGAAACTATGGTCGTGACGAACGTCATTTCCCATATAAGTTAGGGCAGGCATGTGACAGCCCACACAAGTATTGCCTGCATTTGTGGTCACTTTTGTGGAATCATGAAAGTAGTGTGAGGGCGAATTATATTTAGGGGCATGACATTGCATACAGGCCATATTACCTGTAAGATGTAATTTTCCTGAATGTGGATTATGGCAATTATTACAACTTACATTGTGCCTAAACATCTTACTTTCGAGGAAATTTGTATAGTTATAGTCTTCATCTCTCATCTGCCCATCAGAATAAAAGCGTTCTGTAGTTGGTATTGCAGGTATATAATTGTCCAAATACTCATTGCTACTTACCTTATTTGGGGCAAGATTTGTTCGGACTGAATGGCACGGGGCACAGTTATTAATATGTTGTAATGCATTTGAACTCGGCCCAATCTCTAAATAGGCGTGTGTTACCTTATTTCCTTGTTTGTAGTTTTCACTATTTATATAAGTTATATGATGTTTTCCTGCACCATGACAAGACTCACAGCTTACATTTATCTCATTAAATGTGGTATGATAGGTATCGGTGTTGATATCATATTTCTTTTGCAGATTGGTACTATGACATTCTGCACACATTGTATTCCAATTTTGAGCATTTCCAGTCCAATGCAGCCAATCGCCCGCAGGTATTTTTTGTCCTGAATATTGATTAAACCATTTCTTATCTCTTGAATCCCAACTTAATCTTGTTGCCTGCAACTTGCCAGAATCGGTTTCAATTAGGTATTGTTGCAATGGAAAGTACCCAAAAGTATATTTCACTTCATAATCATGTTGCTTGCCATCTTCTCCTTCTGTATTAATAATGTATTTTCCATTCTTTGTTGAGAATGAAGAACTTACGCCATCTGATTTAAAAGAGATATTGCTGAAATTCCCCTTTACAGTACTATCATTTGGAAGACTCATCGCTTTAAAATGGTCTGATTGTTTCCATAAATTGTATTCACTTTGATGGCATGATTTACAGGCGTCATTACCCACATATTCATTTGGTTCTTTGCTAATAACATCTTGAGTAGATGTTTTAGGACTACAATAATTAAATAAGGTTATTGTAGCTATTCCGAGTATGATTAAAATAAAGACTGTAGTAAATTGTTTTGTGATGCGATGCATAAATAGATGATAATGTTCTATACTTAGTTCTTTTGCCCTATTGCCTTCTCTTTATTACGTGATTTGAAAATACGTTTTTTAGCCTTCTTGTTACAACTCAATATTTTGTTTCTATCAATTGAAACACTTTTTAATAAATAATTTTGATACAATAATGGTGTCTATTTGCACAATTAATAGACTTATTTAAACTCTTTTTAGTAAATTTTATTCATTACTGATTCCTTTTAACTCACTTACGATTTCTCTTAATACACTTAAAACGTTTTTTAATTCATTAAAAACGTCTTTTAATACACTTACGACGAATCGTAATTCAATTAAAACAAATCATAATAATATTAAGCCAATTTTCAATGCCCTTCCAATTCTATTCATTCACTAAAAACGTCTTTTCATACCCTTACGAATTCTCTTCAGTCACTAAAAAGAAATCATAAAACAAAAAAAAATAATCATTAATACTTATAATGCCATCAAAAAATTATGAATCTTTGATTTAAACTCTTGCGACAGCTGAATGAAAGTCTTAAGTGAAACCGTAAAAGTATATTAAATTAATAGACTTTTTTTCTTTATTGAATATTTTTTTTAAAATCTAAATAGTTAACTCTTTCATTTCATGATATCGATAAGTAAACTGACCTTTTTTGCTCAATTTTGACGCTTCAATCATTGCCTCCGCAACTTTAATAGCTTCTATTGCCCTATACTTTTCCCATTTGCCTGATAGGAGAGTCGAAATTGCTTTGAAAATGTTTTTCATTGTTAATTCTCCAAATCTAACTTCATTTCTTGTCCCTAAAAGAAAAGAAGGTTGAAAAATGTGAAAGGCAGCATAATCTAAATCGGCAATTGCAGACTCAACTTCTCCTTTTAATTTCAAATAAAAACCCTTTGCTTTAATATCTGCACCCACTGAAGAGACTAATAAAAACTGCGAAAATTCTGCTACTTTACCTAATTTGGCACCATTTACTGCAATGTCATAATCAATCTTCCGGTAGGCAACTTTGTCACCCTTCATCTTCTTATTAGTTGTGCCAATAGAACAAAAAATTGCTGTTCCACTACCTAATTTATTTTTATAATCCACAAGATTAGTAAAGTCAGTGATAAAAACTTCTAATTTAGGATGATGCTTCTCAAAAGGACGCCTTACTAACACCCTAATAGTATCAAAACTATCCTCTTTCAATAGCTTTTCTACCAATTGACTACCAATTAATCCTGTTGCTCCAATAACTACTGCTACCCTCTTATCCATAATAACTATATTTTTGCCGTATGCAAATTCAGCAAAATACGTCTTTACTATCATATAATACCTTCGGAATCGAAGTAAAAGCACAATACTTTGCAAGTTTTAACAGTATAGAGCAATTAGAATCCCTTTTAGACGCAAAAAATGCGCGCGAAAAGCAGTCTACTATACTTCCACTTGTGATTTTAGGAGGAGGAAGTAATCTTTTATTCACGAAAGATGTGGAAGGATTTATATTAAAAAATGAGCTTAAGGGTATTGAATTGATTGGCGAAAATGCAGAATTCAACTTTGTAAAGGCTGCAGCAGGGGAGGAGTGGCATCAGTTTGTGACTTATTGTATAGAACATAATTATTCGGGTGTTGAAAATCTAAGTTTGATTCCAGGTAATGTGGGTGCAAGTCCGATGCAAAATATAGGGGCTTACGGAGTTGAAATAAAGGATGTATTTCAAGAATTAGAGGCCTATCATATTCTGGA
>CANCPA010000243.1 GCA_947379895.1 Chitinophagaceae bacterium
TTTTTGTATGGTTCACTCGATACTATAAGTGATGATAAAATAGATAAAGCAATTACAACTTGTGAACAATATACTAGTAGAAAACCTAATCTTATTACTACACTACCTAATATAAACTTTACTACTTCAACTGCATCTGTTACACCAACCGTAACACATTGTTTGTGTGGGAATATCCCATCAACTGGTGATATATTTTATTACCAATCGAAATATAGTAAAGTTCCACTTGAAGGTATTGTTGATATTATTTATCACGACTCAATACGTTCTAAAAATGGTACTGCTTATAGATTTGATGAAATTACTATTAAACCAAAGTCTGTAATAAGAGACGAAATAATAAATGAAATACTCGGAAGAATCTCAAATTAAATTTTGAGATTTTTCTTTTTTATTCAAATAATTTACTTATATTTGTACTCTAATACAAAATATAACATATGCAATCTGAAATTAAATATTCCAGTAAGTTCACAAACTTATTAAGACTTATCGACCACCGTGTCGCCAAAATACTTTTAGACATTGAAAATAAAAGTTTTGAACTAACTCAAAACTATATCGATCTTACCGATAAAAAAGATACTGTATCTTTTACACCTGATAGAAAAGTTGCTGAAATAAAAGCAAGTATACCTCAGTTGTGGAAAACTACCGAAGATACAAAGCATCTTACACACGGTTCTGCAAATGATAAAATTTACGAAGACTTAGGTTATGAAAAACCTAATAGAGATCCTTGGTCACCAGAGTATGGTACGTTAGGAACTATACTAGGTGAAGCTAAATCACGTACTACTGATAAGGTATATGTTATCTTTCAAAAATATGAAGGTGACTACAAAGTCGTTGTAAACAAAGCTACTTTGATAACATCAACCAATTTCAATAAAATCTGGTCTTCTAATAGAAACTCTATTAGAATTGGTAGATTGACAAGATCTCTTTTATCTTCTGTTGGTACAGAATTTACAGAGAAAGACATTGAGGAATTTACTAACAAGTTTAAAGCAGCTTATGACTTTAATAAAGATTCTACTAATAAATTTGATGTAGTGTCTGGTGAAGACATTGCAAAATGGTATCATTTTGAGAAATACACAAAAGGTGGTGGTACACTTAATAACTCTTGTATGGCTAATGTAAAATCAGATTTTTTTGATATTTATGTTAAAAATCCACAAGTTAAATTAGTTATTCTTTATGATGATGCTGGTAAAATTGAAAATGGTAAATATACTTCTGATAAAATCAAAGGTAGAGCGATTTTATGGAATGGTGCAACTTGTGTTGGTGTAGAAGGTAATATAAACTTTATGGATAGAATTTATACAAGTAATGACTCTGATACAGATTTGTTTAAAACTTTCGCAGAGTCTAAAAACTTTTGGTATAAAAAATCACAAAGTATGGATTTTGAGTGCCATATCTGTAATGGAGTTATCGAACAAAAAGCGACTATCACAGTGCAGTTAGATGAAACTAACTTTGCTTTTTATCCTTATACCGATACAATGTCTTTTGCTAATTTAGATGATAATACATTGATGAACTTCAGTGATGAATTTGATAGAAGACTTAGAGGTACAAATGGTGGATATGAAGGTTCAGACGAACATTATTATGATCCACAAGATTATGATGAAGATGAATATAATGAGGAAGATTAAAAAAATATATGACAAAAATTAAAGAAGCTATTAAAAATAGAATTCTCGTACTCGATGGTGCTATGGGAACCATGTTACAACGAAATAACTTTTCTGAAGAAGATTTTCGTGGTGAAAGATTTAAAAACTTTCCTCATACACTAAAGGGTAATAATGATTTACTTTCTATCACACAACCCGAAGCAGTAAAACAAGTACACCGTTTATATTTTAAAGCAGGTGCCGATATTGTAGAAACTAATACTTTCTCCGGTACAACGATCGGAATGTCAGATTATCACTTAGAAGATTTGGTTTATGAACTAAATTATGAATCTGCAAAAATTGCACGTGAAGTTGCAGATGAATTTACAGACAAACCACGTTTTGTTGCTGGTTCAATAGGACCAACTAACAGAACTGCATCGATGTCACCTGATGTAAATGATCCTGGATTTCGCGCGGTAACTTTTGATGATTTACGAATAGCTTATAAACAACAAGTAGAAGCTTTAGTTGATGGTGGTTGTGATTTACTTTTAGTTGAAACTATCTTTGATACTTTAAATGCTAAAGCAGCACTATTCGCTATTGAAGAAGTAAAAGAAGAAAGAAATATTGATATTCCAGTAATGGTTTCTGGAACTATAACCGATGCTTCTGGAAGAACACTCTCTGGACAAACTGTAGAAGCATTCTTAATTTCTATTTCACATATTGACTTACTAAGTATTGGATTTAATTGTGCACTTGGTGCTGATCAGTTAAAACCTTACTTGAAAAGATTAGTAATGAGCACCTCTTTAAGTATTTCTGCACATCCCAATGCTGGTTTACCTAATGCATTTGGTCAATATGATCAAACACCCGAAGAAATGCAAATATTGATAAAAGAATATTTACAAGATGATTTAGTTAATATTATTGGCGGTTGTTGTGGTACTACACCAGATCATATTAAAGCTATTGCCGAGGTTGCTAAGGAATTTAAACCAAGAAAAATATTAGAAACTATATAATGAAGCAAGAAAAATATTTAAAATTATCAGGTTTAGAACCTTTGATTGTAACACCAGAGTCTAATTTTATCAATGTTGGTGAAAGAACAAATGTTACTGGTTCTCGAAAATTTCTCAGACTAATTAAAGAAGAGAAATATGAAGAAGCACTTGATATTGCAAGAAATCAAGTAGAAGGTGGTGCACAAATCATTGATGTCAATATGGATGAAGGAATGTTAGATGGTGTTTATGCTATGACAAAATTCCTAAATCTAATTGCCACCGAACCTGATATTGCAAGGGTTCCAGTAATGGTTGATAGTTCTAAATGGGAAATAATTGAAGCAGGATTGAAAGTTATTCAAGGAAAAGGTGTGGTCAATTCTATTTCTTTAAAAGAGGGAAAAGAAACATTTGTTCATCATGCTAAACTGATTAAAAGATATGGTGCCGCAGTAATAGTGATGGCTTTTGACGAAGATGGTCAAGCAGATAGCTATGAAAGACGTATTGAAATCTGTAAAAGAAGCTATGATATTCTGGTAAATGAAGTGAATTTTCCTGCACAAGACATAATCTTTGATCCAAATATTTTTCCAGTTGCGACTGGAATGGACGAACATAAACTGAACGCATTAGATTTTTTCAGATCCACTAAATGGATTAGAGAAAATCTTCCTTATGTGGGAGTTTCGGGTGGTGTAAGTAATGTTTCATTTTCGTTTCGAGGTAACGATAAAGTACGTGAAGCAATGCACTCTGCATTTTTGTATCATGCTATTAAAAATGGAATGACAATGGGAATTGTAAATCCTGAGATGCTTGAGATATATGATGAAATTGATAAGACATTACTAGAACATGTTGAAGATGTTCTTTTAAATAGAAGAGAAGATGCAACTGAACGACTTTTAGACTTAGCAGAATCCTTCAAAGGTGATTATAAAGTAAATGAAAAAGCAATTGCAGAATGGCGTAATGGTTCTATACAAGAAAGACTAACACATTCATTAGTAAAAGGAATCGATGAATTTATTGAGATAGATGTAGAAGAAGCTAGGCTAAACTCTGGAAAAGCCATTGATGTCATTGAAATCAATCTAATGGCAGGAATGAATGTAGTAGGTGACTTATTTGGTAGTGGAAAAATGTTTTTACCACAAGTTGTAAAGTCCGCAAGAGTGATGAAGAAAGCAGTTTCTTATTTACTTCCATATATCGAAGCTCAAAAAGAAGGAAAATCATCTTCTGCAGGAAAGATATTGATGGCAACAGTTAAAGGTGATGTACATGATATTGGTAAGAATATCGTCGCAGTGGTATTAGGATGTAACAATTTTGAAATCATTGACTTAGGTGTAATGGTGCCACCTGAAAAAATCATTGAAACCGCTGTTCGAGAGCAGGTAGATATTATAGGACTAAGTGGATTGATTACTCCATCATTAGATGAAATGGTTTATCTAGCAAAAGAAATGGATAAACTCAACATTAAAATACCAATTATGATTGGTGGTGCTACTACTTCTCGTGCACATACTGCAGTGAAAATTGCACCTGAGTATAAAGAAACCGTAGTTCATGTCAATGATGCTTCTCGTGCGGTAACCGTAGCTAGTAATTTACTTCAAGTAGAAACAAAAGAAGGTTATGTAAAAGCAATTCGTGAAGAATATGATAAACTTCGCGATGGATATTTAAACAGAAGTAAAGATAAAAATTATTTATCTATTGAACAAGCACGTAAAAATAAACTTCAGTTGGATTGGAATAATTTCACATCAGTGAAACCAAATTTTATCGGAACCAAAACTATTGAAGTAGAACTAAATCAACTAATTGAATTTATAGATTGGACACCATTTTTTCAATCTTGGGAATTACATGGTAAATATCCTGCTATTTTATCGGATCAAGTAGTCGGTGAACAAGCAACAGATTTATTTTCAGATGCTCAAGAAATGTTGAAGAAGATTGTTTCGGAAAAATGGCTGACTGCTAAAGGAATATTGGGAATTTTCCCAGCAAATACCATAAATGATGATGATATTGAAATTGGAGGAACTTCGAGTAAGTTTTTAACACTTCGTCAACAATCTCAAAAAACTGCAGGTGCTCCAAACATAGCATTAGCGGATTTTATAGCACCAAAAGAAAGTGGTAAACAAGATTATATAGGATGTTTCTGTGTCACCACCGGCTTTGGTATTGATGAAAAAGCAATAGAATTTGAAAAAAAATTAGATGATTATAGTTCGATCTTAGTTAAAGCTTTAGGCGATAGATTGGCAGAAGCTTTTGCAGAATATTTACACTTGAAAGTTCGTAGAGAAATCTGGGGATATGACTCGAATGAAAATCTATCTAATAAAGATTTGATTGATGAGGAATATAAAGGAATTAGACCAGCTCCAGGTTATCCAGCTTGTCCAGACCATTTAGAAAAACCAACTATTTGGAAATTACTAAATGTAGAAAATGAAATTGGAGTAAAACTTACCGAAAGTATGGCAATGTGGCCAGCATCGTCAGTTTCCGGATACTATTTTGGAAATACTGATAGTAAATACTTTGGTTTAGGAAAAATTAAAGAAGATCAAGTAATTGATTATGCCAAAAGAAGAGGTATTTCAACAGAAATAGCAACAAAATGGCTCAACCCAAATATAGCAGATTAAAAATTATGAAAGTAACACAACATATAGACGCAGCTAAAGGAAAGCCATTGTTTTCCTTTGAAATTTTACCACCTTTAAAAGGACAAAATATACAATCTATATTTGATGGTATCGATCCACTAATGGAGTTTGATCCACCATTTATTGATGTAACTTATCATCGTGAAGAATATGAGTATAAAGAATTACACAGTGGATTATTCCAAAAGAAGGTTGTAAAAAAACGTCCAGGAACAGTTGGGATTTGCTCTGCTATTCAGAATAAGTATAATGTTGATGCTATTCCACATATTCTTTGTGGTGGTTTTACTAAAGAAGATACTGAGAATCTATTGATTGACTTGGACTTCTTAGGTATTGATAATGTAGTAGCACTTCGTGGTGATTCTTTAATGACAGAAACATATTTTAATGCAGAAAAGGATGGAAATAACTATGCCTCTGAATTGGTTACTCAAATTAATAACTTGAATAAAGGAATCTATTTAGATGAAAGTTTAAAAAATGTCGCTAATACAAATTTTTGTATCGGTGTAGCAGGTTACCCAGAGAAACACATGGAAGCACCAAGTTTAGATAGTGATATCCACTTTTTGAAAGAGAAAATAAAAAATGGGGCAGAATATATTATTACACAGATGTTTTTTGATAATAAAAAATTCTTTGAGTTTGTTGATAAATGTAGAGCCGCAGGAATAACGGTTCCAATTATTCCAGGATTAAAACCAATTTCAACTAAGAGACAACTTAATTTAATCTCACATAGATTTAGCATTGATTTCCCAGATGATTTAATTATGGCAGTAGTTAAAGCAAATGATAATAATGCAGTAAAGCAAATTGGTATTGAATGGTGTGCTCAACAAAGTAAAGAATTAGTTAAAGCAGGAATTCCAGTTCTACATTATTATTCAATGGGTAAGGCAGAAAATATTAAAGCAATCGCAAAACAAATTTTTTAAAAAATCCTCCAATGGAGGATTTTTTTGTATCTTTGTACTATGAAAATCAAACTACAAGATGTTAAAGAAGAAATCGAAGATATAATCGATGGCGTTCTCGTAGAACTAATTGATGATGATTTTGAAATTAAAAAAGTTTTTGTCGATTCTGATAGCCATAATTTTGGTAATGGAAGACATATTATAGATGTTTACATAAACAAAGAAAATAAAAAAGGATTTAAGATAAGTGAAATACAATCAAAAGTTTTAACACTTAATGACTTTATGAGACGTAGATATGATGCAAATGTATCTTATCAAACAATGGATTCTAAAAGAGA
>CANCPA010000244.1 GCA_947379895.1 Chitinophagaceae bacterium
AATCGGATTTCTCTATTTTGAGCCATTTCTTTGACTTCTTCCCAATTATATGAATTTCCTTCCCCATTAAGGAGTTTGTTTCTTTCTTCTTTTATTATGCTATTTTTTGTGTATAAAATTCCATTTCTTTAATGAAATCATCCAAGTTAGTAACGTCAGATGGACGATTCGCTAACATCTCCAATCTCTTAATTAATATTTCTTCTTGCCATTGTGGAAGTCCCTCTTGTTCTAATTCTTTAGATTTATGCTTTAATTTTTTCCCTTTCTCTAACTCTGTAAATGTACTATTAGGTTTCTCCATTATGTCGAGATTGTATTTTAGATTCATTCTTTCTTTTTTATAATCTTTCAAAAATAGCCAATTTAGTAACAACAAGATACGTCCTTATTAAAACTTCGCACCTAGTTCGTATTGGTTATTTTGAGTTGACTGTTTGCAGATTTACCCATCTACCTTTTTCCAATTTAGTCTTAAGCTATTGATAGCCAATACCACATCACTACACCCCATTAACAAAGCTCCGGCTGTAGGTGTGAATAGGCCTATTGCAGCAAAAGGAATGGCAATGATATTGTAGAAGAATGCCCAAAAAAGATTCCCTTTAACTGTATTATAAGTATGCCTTCCTAGTTGCATGGCCATCGGTAATTTTTGCAATCCAGAGTTCATCAATACTACCGAGGCGCTCTGAATAGCTAACTGAGATGCAGAACTGATACTAATGCTGATAGTGGCTTTTGCAAGGGCGGGCGCATCATTAATCCCATCTCCCACCATGACAGTAGGGGTTATTTTGCAGAGTCGTTCAATCGTATCTAATTTTTGTTGTGGTGTTTGTTCAGCAATGATTTCGTCAATGCCAAGTGTATCGCCCACTTGCTTACATTTTGCCATATTATCTCCACTCAAAAGAATAGTCTTGATGTTTTCTTTCTTACAAAATGCAATCACATTCTTTGCTTCCTCTCTTAGTTCGTCAGCAATATCAATCCATCCAATAAAAGTAGTATTCTTTTTTACATATAAATGATGTGATTTATCCATGATGTTCTCGTCTATTTTTGACGAACCAATCCAATAGACATTTCCTTCTTTATCAATAGCAGTCATTCCCAAGCCCTTTATCTCCTCAATCTTCTTCCATTTAATCACTTCATTTGATTTCCACTCTTTAGCAATACTCTTTGCAATCGGATGGTTTGAGAACTTCTCCAATGAATAGACAAGTTGCTTGAATTGTTCAGTTGTCAGTGATGAACTATGAGTGATAAGTGATGAGTCTTTTTCGAGATTTACTTCACCTGCATCCTGTAACTTGAAACTTGCATCTTGTAAGTCAGCACCAATAACCTGAAACGCAGATACTTTGAACTCTCCTGTAGTAAGCGTACCTGTCTTATCGAATACAATCTGTTTAACCTGTGCAAACAATTCCATGCTCTCTGATTGAGTGTAGAGAATACCATGTTTTGCTGCCCTACCCAAACCTACTGCAATAGCGGCAGGAGTTGCTAATCCCATCGCACAAGGACAGCTGATGACCATTACTGCAATGCTGCGCATCAGACTTTCTTCGAAAGTTTGATGCATGAAAAAGAAATTGAGGGCAATCGTTAAGAGCGCAATACTAAGCACTAAAGGAACAAAAATGGCACTAATCTTATCTGCCAATAATTGTACAGGAGGCTTCTGTCCTTGTGCTTGTTTCATCATCGTGACAATGCCATTCAGTACTGTATCCTTTCCCGTAGCTGTTACATAACATTTTACAGTACCATTTGCTAGTACACTGCCTCCAATCAAAATATCACCTTGCTTTTTAAATAAAGGTACGCTTTCGCCACTGATAATTGCTTCATTGACTTCGGCATCGCCACTCAGGATTTTACAATCCATCGGTACTTGTTCGCCTGTTTTTATTAAAATGATATCCCCGACTTTTAATAACGTATTTTCTATGGGAAAAATATTTTCATTATGGGCATCATCATAGGCAATCATATTTGCCATTACCTTTTGAACCTTTGCCAATTCATTGATTGCCTTCTGCGTTTTTTCAACAGAGAAGTCTTCCATCCAATTCCCAAAGAGCACTATCGTTAGTATTGATGCTGCCGTTTCATAGAAAATCTTATTCATATCATCGGTAATCGTACCGATAAGGCTATAGATAAAGGCAGCAGATGCTCCCAAAACTATTAATACATCCATATTTGGAATACCTGAAGTCAAACTCTTATAGGCGCTCTTGCCAAAGTAGCTCATGCCAACAATCATCACAGGCAAAGAAATGAACATTTGTAACCATGCATTATGCAGGAAATGATAACCCAAAGTCATACTCCAATGCCCTGCCATTAAAATCAGTGTAAAAGGTAAACATACCCAAAACTTTTCTAGATAAGTGCCAAGAAACTTTTTCTTCTCGGGTTCTTCAGGCATTGATTCATCAACGATGCGATAGCCAAGGTTTGATATGTTTTTACGGGCTGTTTCAAGATTTACATGTTCATCTACTACTAAAAAAGAAACATCCCCTGTTATAGCGTTCACTTGTACTTTTTTCATTCCTTGTTTTAGCAATACTTTATTTACACTTAAAGCACAATTACTACAAGTCATTCCTTCTACTTTCCAATTTATTGTCTCCATTTCTACACAACTTTTAGTGATTAATTAGTCAACATTAGGATTTCCTCAAAAATACAAGAATATCTTATTGCATGATTCTTCAATTTTGCAAAGTTGTAAAAATGAACATTCTCATCTTTTGTATAATTATGAAATTGATTTGCGGTTTTTATAGAATAAAAATACATCCTTTGTTCTATTTCAACTCTTGATGGTAAATCAAAATTTGGCAGGAGTATTAATTTAAGACAGCCTTTTGATTTGTTATCATACTCTGCTTTCAATTTCGAAAATAGGGTAAGCTACAATATTGCAGAAAAAAGGTAAATCCATTATGAGAATAATCATTAACTGAATGAGGAAATAAAACGAATATGTTAATTTATAAATTTCAACCTACAACAACTCTAATTCTATTTCAACTCTCAATTTCTACGCTTTAATCTATGTTTCATCCGCTTAAGTCAGAAAATGAAAATTGAATCCCCAAAATAATTATTTTGCGCTTGTATTTTTTAACATTACTAACTAAGTATTTTGATTTTTTATGAGTTTACGAATAACCCTTTTCAATTTATTTCTTTGCATTAGTGTATTCTTAGGACATGTATATGCACAACCTTGTTCTTCTATTATAAATATTTCATGTGGTACTACCATTCCTTTTATTAGTGTTTCAGGCGATGGCGATGTTAGCTTTCCTAATGGAGTAGGTACTAGCAATTATTATTATTCTGGCAAGGGGGGAACAGAGAAGATATACAAGTTTGTGGCACCGACCGATGGATTGTATCAAATTAGTACGACCACTTCCACTAGTAACAGTAGTTACTTAGAATATTATTGGATGTATGCAAATAGTGGTTGTTCAAGCTATGGTTGGAATGCCCTTGGAATAAGTGCAAGTGCAGGTGCTTTAAATAGCTTAGCCCTCTCAGCGAATGACTCCATCTTTATTTTAGTGAATTCAGAATCTACCACTTCTGTTTCCCAATCTTTTTTAATCAATTGTGCCCTCCCTTTTCCTTGTAATAATATATCTACAATCTCCTGTGGCACAGTTAATAAATTCAGTGTAGCATCAGGATTTGGTCATCCCGACTTTAAAAATGGTGTCAATACTAGTTGTTACTACAATTCTGGGAAGGGTGGGCTTGAAAAGATTTATAAATTCATTGCCCCTTCTTCGGGTCTCTATCAAATCAATACTACTAGCACAACAAACAATGGTAGCTATGTTGATTATCTTTATACCGATGCCATCAATGGATGCAGTAGTTATTATTGGACTTGTTTGGGTACTACTGCAAGTGCCACTCCATTAAATAGTATAAAACTAGAAACCGGCGATTCTATTTTTATTTTAGCTAATGCCGAAGGTATTGCGGGAGTCACTCAGACTTTTCAAATTAATTGTGCTGTACCATTTCCTTGTAATAATATATCCACTATTAATTGTGGTAGCACTATAAGTTTCAATGTGGGTTCGGGCTATGGCAATCCTGACTTTCCAAATGGTGTAAATACAAGTTGTTATTATAATACAGGTAAGGGCGGTCTTGAAAAAATATATAAATTTATTGCTCCTTCAACAGGTCTCTATCAAATCAATACAACAAGTTCGACTAATAATGGTAGCTACGTTGAGTATTTTTATACTAACGCAATCAATGGCTGTAGTAGTAATAATTGGACTTGTTTAGGTACTACAGCAAGTGCAAATCCACTTAGTTCTGTGACGTTAGATGCGGGAGATTCAATCCTTATTTTAGCAAATGCCGAAGGTTTGTCGGGCGTATCTCAGTCTTTTCAAATTAATTGCGCTGTTGCATATCCCTGTTCTTCAATTATTACAATCAATTGCGGTAGCAGTATTACTTTTTCTGTAGGTGCGGGTTATGGGAATCCCAATTTCCCGAATGGTGTATACACAAGTTGTGTTTACAATTCTGGGAAAGGAGGTCTCGAAAAAATATATAAGTTTATTGCCCCTTCAACAGGTTTATATCAATTTGGCACCACAAGCAATACTAATAATGGTAGTTACGTGGAATATTTATATACAGATGCAGCAAATGGTTGTGGCAATTCTAATTGGACTTGCCTTGGAACGACTGCATCTGCGTATCCACTGAGTTCTTTCGTCCTAAATGCCGGAGACTCCATATTAATTTTAGCTAATGCAGAGGGTATTTCGGGTGTTTCTCAATCCTTTCAGTTGAGTTGTGCCATTCCCTTCCCTTGCAATTCGATGACTACTATTAACTGTGGTTCAAATGTTAATTTGAATTTAGGTACAGGATATGGTCACCCGAGTTATCAAAATGGTGTTGGTACTTCTTGCTATTATAATTCCGGTAAGGGGGGACTAGAAAAGATGTACAAATTTATCGCTCCCACAAATGGTCTCTATCAGTTTGCGACGACAAGTGGCACAAATAATGGTAGTTATATTGGCTATTATTATGCGAATGCAAATAATATCTGTAACAACTCTACTTGGAATTGCTTGGGTACTACTGCAGTTGCAGGACCACTTAACTCATTTTCTTTAAATGCAGGTGATTCGATTGTTATATTGGCAAATGCGGAGGGTATTTCAGGTGTTACTCAATCCCTTCAAATCAGTTGTGCTACTCAATTCCCTTGCGATAATATTACGAACTTGACCTGTGGTTCAAATACAAATTTTGTTACCACTGTAGGTTATGGTCTATCAAGCTATCAAAATGGAGTAGGCACAGGATGCGTTTATAATTCAGGGAAGGGTGGACTTGAAAAGATATACAGATTTGTAGCACCTCTTCTAGGCTATTATCGCTTAGAGACAATTACTTCCTCAACAAATAGTGTCAACATAGAGTATTTTTATAAAAAATCGAATGACTGTTCGGGAACAGGTTGGTCTTGTTTTGGTTATGTAAATACTGCTAAAAAGCTTGATTCTATTTTACTCAAATACAATGATACTGTTTTAATCCTTGTCAATTCTGAGTCACCGACCGCTACGAGCCAAACTTTCCGGCTCAATTGTGCTACAACAGTTTGTAATATTGCTCCTGTTACAAAAAACACGACATTATCAGGCTGTGGGAGTGTTACGTACAATAGCAAAACCTATACGAACAATACTATTGTAAAGGATACATTGAAAAACATCTATGGTTGTGATAGTATCTATAATGCAGTCACAATTGCTGTTACCTCTATAGTAACACCAACCATTTCGATTACCGCTAGTCAAACAAGTTTCACTCCGGGAACTCAAGTACGAATAGATGCAACTGTTACTAACGAAGGAACGAGTCCCATTTATCATTGGAAAAGAAATGGAACAGATATTATCGCAGGTAATTCACTCGCTTTTCCCAATTTGGCAAATGACGACTCTGTTTGGTGTGTATTAACAAGTAATATATCCTGCGTTTCTGCTGCAAATGCGATTAGTAATAAGTTAATTTTCAAAACCATCAATGCTATTCCATCTATCACTTCTGTCAATCCCTTGAAGGCAAAAGTGGGTGATACTGTTAGTATTAAAGGATTGAATTTCCGAGATACTGTCATTAATCGTACTATTTATTTTGGGGCAGTCAAAGGTAAAATAGTCACGACGTCAGATACATTAATTAAGGTAATCGTACCTGAGGGAGCAAGCTATAGTCCAATCAGTATTTATATAGATGGTTTGTCTGCGACATCTTTACTTCCATTTAGCACGCTTTTCTCTGCTGCCAAGAGTTTTCAACCTTATTCATTCGAACCACCTATTGATTCTATTTATGGCAACGATATTTCCGCAATTGCCTCAAGTGACTTTGATGGTGATGGCAAAATAGATTTTGTAGAATTTGGCAATACGTCCATTTATTGCAATCGTAATATATCAACTCCCAAGAAGATTGCATTTGCGGCTAAACAAAAGCTACTTGATTGGGGTGC
>CANCPA010000245.1 GCA_947379895.1 Chitinophagaceae bacterium
AATTAACCTGTCAGACTGAGGCTCTCGAAGTCGGGTCGAATGGTTATAGTTGCTTGCACTTCGATAAACTCAGTGTGACAGTCTCGCTGATATTCGTAACCAACTGCAATGTCATTTCAAAAAACTTGAGAAACTCTAATTACTGCCTCAGGCTGACACCCTAATTTTCGGTTAGTGCCCTTAAATTAACGACATTGCCCTTCGGGATTGGGGGGGAATTCATTTTTACATTGCTATAATATTTTCATCCTTTCGGGATTGGGGGGGTGATTGCATTTGTTTAATGTGTTTCTGTAAAAAAAGGAAGGCTTCGCTTTGAGCGATACCTTCCTTTACTTTATAGCAGATTGTTGATATGAGATGAAAATGTGTCGTTATTCCTTCACAAACTTCTTTAACTGCTTGTTTCCTTGTGCATCTGTTAATTCTAATAGATAGACTCCAGCGGCTAAGTTGCTTGCAGGAACTACAATCCTAGCATTATTGGCAGTTACTTCTGCCTTACTCAATGCCTCAATTCCTGCAATTGTCATTATCCTTAACTTGTAGGTGCTTGAACTACTATTTGTCAGGATGATGTTTAGCTTGTCCTGAACAGGATTAGGGAAAACACTGATAGTTGTTAGTGGTGAGTTGTTAGTGGTGAGTTTAGAAGTGTTACTATAAACTGCAGTTCCATCATTTCCTATTGCCTTGATGCGATAGTAAATTGTAGTAGCATATTCGGGCAACTGGTTGTCCTGAATTTGATATGTACCTGAGTTTGCTGCCTTGACCGTTGCGATTGAAACAAAGGTCTTTGCATCCGTACTTCTCTCTATTTGATAATTGGCTAAATTCAACTCATTTGAAACATTCCATGCTACAATAGCCTCCTTATCTTTTGCTGTAGCTGTTACATTAGTAAAATTGACAGGCAAAACAGTATTCTTTGCCGCAAGTATCAATTGAAAACGATTTACACCCTGACTTCCTGTATCGGCAGTTACATTGAATTGATAAACAGGATTAGACCTTACATCTTGACTTGTACCTAAGAATTTATCTCTCAAAGTGATGGCAATAGTACTGTCTATACCTTGGAAATCATTGAATGTAAGATGGAAATTACCTGCAACCGTACTAGAAATACCTAGTTGTGCGGTATCAGTAACCTTGGCATCAGGTAAAGTGGCAATTGCTAACTTATTAGTACCCTTTACTACTACTAATACTTGTGCTGCACTATTGAAGGTGACGGCATCAACAGTAGGATTATATGCCTTTGAACCATTATTATTTAATCGAACCACCACTTCATCTAACAAGATATCACTGACTGATTTCAAACCAATCCGAACTACTTTATTTAGATTCGTTCCGAAATATTTAGTGTTAGGAATGTCACTATTAATCTTATGATTTTCGTGGAAAACGATGTTGCCATTTTTGTTTGCCTCCACAAAGAAAGCTTGACCACTAGCCAAATAATCGCCACTAGTATTGTCATAGCCTGTGGCTGCATTTACAACTATACCACTTAGATAAGTTGTATAGTTGCCATTTCCAAATGGACTAGAAGTCCACATCTTATTATTGATACCTGCATTTTCTGCTTGCAAGGCTGAGAAGCTAATCTGTGAAGGATAAGGATTAGCAACCAAAGTGTATTTCTGCCCTGCAGTATCATTCAATGAAACAGTTATATCGCCTGTGCTTACAGTACCTGTAGCGCTTAAGGTAACTGCCTCAGGTGCATCAGGTGCTCCACTGTTTAGTTGATTTGAACAATTCGTATTGACGCTATTTCTATCTCCTCTGATATTTAATCGATAGCCTACACCCGGGGTAAGACTCGTAGCATTTGTATTAGGAATTGTTACCCAACGACTACCATTTACAGGCGTTGCATGGTACGTAAACATACTAGCTGCACTATTGTAAGTAACATCAAATCCGTTGGCATTGAATTTATCCGTGTTACCTCCAAATCCTGTTGTTGAACCACAAATTGCACCACCTGTTCCTGAACCTGTGATATAAATTTGCTTTTGCCAAGCATCACTGATGGTTTGTGATACTGGACTACCGATGAAACTATACTTACGCGCAGTCTTAGCAGAAATATAGCGTTGTACAGTTACATCGCCGTTGATAGTACCAAATACCTTATCTAGTCTTGCAGTACCTGTTGCCGTAGATAATAAGGTCAAATAACCTCCTGTGTTCAACGTTCCGGAAGTCACATATAGATTATTACTTACACCGAGAGCGCCTGCTACGGTTACACCCGCTGCATTATTGATGCGTAAGTTATTGACAGCATTTCCTGCAAAAGTATTTGCTGCAATAGTTTGTGCAGATGTACCTGCGAAAGCAATTGTGCCATTTACTGTAACTGTACCACCTGTATTTGAAATGGCACCAGTTAGTTGTAAGCTATCCGTACTATTTACAGTGAATGAACCACCTGAAATAGTCATGTTTTTCATGGTAGTTTTAGTGCTAGCCGCAAGAACTGGATAATTAGGTGCACTTGAAGCTATCGTAATATTAGCTGTAGAATTTGGCGTAATACCAGATAGCCAGTTAGTAGACGTATTATAATTAGTACTTGTTGTACCCACCCAAGTAGCGGATGCAGTAGTAGAATCGACAGTGAAACTGGTAGAAGAACCTACAAAATAACCACTAGGCAATGTTTGATTAATCACATTAAACTGTGAAGAGTTGCTACTATACGACAATGTAACAGTAAGGCTTGTTAATAACTGAGTTGGGTCTGAAACAGAAACAGTTAAAGGATTTTGATTCATATTGCTAAGCATCAAGGCACAAGGCTGATTAACCGTTACAGTTATACCAGAAGCTGGGTCTGTAATAGTAGAAGCAGAATCGAAGATAACTTGCAACATATTCAACCCATTATGTTTTACCGCCTGAACATATTTTGTATTGGACAAAATATTGATTGTATTCATCGGGTTGTAAGTCTGCATAGTAGTATAGTCAATACCTGGAGCCACAATATATTGATAAGATGCGGAAGAAGGAGCAGTACCATGACCAAGCGACAACAAGAATACATCGCTAGTATCTGGTCTAGCAGCACTTAAGGTGTCCGTTCTAGACCAATTTCCATATACACTATCTTGTTTGATCGTTACATTTCCTCCCGCAGGGAAGAAATAACCAATGCTATCGTGGAAGACACTGTAAATGTTAGCAGCGTTTACTATGGCAGGATTAGAATCGGTAGAAGGTGTAAAAGTAGTAAATGCAGCACCTGCACTATTATTATAATAAATATTACCATTAATATTAGCTTGATTAACACTTGTATTTACATTTAAACTCTTACTACTATTTATGTTGGCACCTAAACATACAACGGCACTATCAAAGAAGAACCAAGATTTATTTCCAGATACGTTGTTGTAGTTTAAAGAGAAAGTAGATGCTCCAAACTTACCATCGCTAACGCCACCCACAAACTTAGTACTACCTGTACTAGAAGCGCCAGAGTTTGGATTATATTGTGTAACAGATTGACCATTAACAATAGAATCACTCATTGTAATACCTGGTACATAATTCCAATTCCAATTCGGAAATACATTATCATACTCATTTCCTTGCACTAAAATACAAGTTGCTCCTTCTGTTGCGAAAGTTCCCAACAAATTTTGGTCATTGATAGACTCACTTCTATTTGTTCTTGTAGAAACCCCACGAACAGAGAAATTGAAGTTTGGACGTTTGTGAATACTATAATCAGTTGTATAATAGTGTGTATGAATTGTATCAGTATATACTGGAGAATTCGTCGCACTGTTTGCAGCATCTTTAGCATAATTAGCCTGGTGTATTGGATTTGGATCTACCAAAATTGCCATTGTAGCTGCTATGCTATCAATGCCGTTATTTCTGTACACACCAATCTCTCTGCCACTACCATTGAAGTCTTTGTATTTACCTCTTGCTGCTGCATAGTAGGTGTTGTGTAAGTAATTATACACGGTATCTAATTTAGATTGAGACATAGCAATACTACTTGTCTTTAAATAGTTGGCAATGGTTACCACTGCTTCAGCCCAAACTGCTCCATATTGTTCGGTATATAATTGTGCATAATGCTGCATAAAGGAGTTATCCTGTTTCAAACCTTCTGGAGTGCTTTGTTTGTAATCGAGTGTTGTTACCACAGCTTGGATGGCAGTATCAATTACGGTAGGGCTTTTTACCAATGCCCCCCAATACAACCAATATGAAGAGATATTTATTGCATTTGCACCCGTCATTGTGGAAGGCAGCACATTGCCATTAAATATATGTGTACCCGCATAACTTCCAATAGCAGTAGAACGGTTGGCGAATAAATTACTGATCGTATATTGCTCAATACTAGACCAGCCAGTGGTATCCACATTCGTACCAATTCCTCTCATTAATACCAAAACCTGACCTACAGCATTTGTGTAATCAACCGTTGCATAATGCCAGTTATTTATAGTATAAGTCTTTACATGATCAACCCACCAAACAAGCGATTTCTTGATGGCAGTATATACTGCTGGATTGTTGTAAGAACTTTTATCTATACCCCCATTTATATATGTATAATTGTTAGTATAAGCAGTTGCCATTTTCAATATATACTGAATATGGTTATAATATACTAAATCCAGATTTACAGTATTGCTAGTATTGTCGATATAGTCCAAGGTATTGAATGTGCTGTCGGTCATTCCACCATTAATGTAACCGTAAGTACTAGAGTTGTAAGAACTTAGCGGTACATAAAGGTTTTGGATGGCCGTCATATTAGCCAAAAGCGTATCATAAACAGTAGGCGAAGATGGTGTTATATAATTAGAATAACTACTTGTAGCTGTACCGATACTGTTGGTAGCACTGACTGTAAATCTGTAAGAAGTACCATTTGTTAAACCAGTGACCGTGTAAGGGCTCGTACTTATTCCTGTAATTGCAGTTTGTGCAGTAGCACCAATGTATGGCGTAATGGTATAACTAGTAACTGTAGCTCCGTTAGATAATGCAGAAAACGCTACGATAGTTTGTCCATTTCCTCCAGTAAGGGACGTAATAGATGGCGTTGGCGCACCTGCAGCAAAAGAGTACTGATTGCCTATTACATATAAATTGGCGCTAGAAGTCGGCAATGAAAGAGGAGCGATAGTAGAAACCGTGTAAGGGTCAGAACCTGTAACATTTCCCACAACAGTTTCTGCGTATGCCCCGCTAGCATAAATACCTGCTACTATTGTTCCTGAAGCATTGAATCCACTTGAAACTAAATTGCTAGGATACTGATAAGTTACATTTGATGCACTCGCCGTATTTGATAATATAGACCATTGAAGTCCAATTGTGCTAGAGGAATTTATTGGTGGTGCATTTGCAATGATGGTCGTAAATCCTACTGTTACATTAGGATTATTGGTTGTTCCAGACAAAGTAATCGGAGTAAATACTGAGGATACTCCGACTGGGAAAACGACAGAACCTGTTCCTACATTCTGCATTGTCACAGTTCCTGTACCAGTAGAATAATGGTAGATATAACTACTGCTACTGTAGCCTACAGGAGATGAAGATAAAGAGAGATTATAATTACCGATGTAAAAACTTGCTGCACCAAGGGTAAGGAGACCTGTGATAGCCGTGTTTCCAGATAATGAGGCATTGTATGCACCGCTTAACTGTACATTGCCAAGGGTCATTGTTCCTAAAGAACTACCAATGTTATGAGTAGTAGCCCCCCCGTTTAATAGAATCAAGCCCGAACCTGTGCTAATATGTGTACCAACTCCAGTAACACTTCCTGCTACAGTAATTGTGTTACCACCATCATTTAGAGTACCGGCAGTTAAAGTCAAGTTGCCATTCACTGCCAAAGAAGTACCCATCGTAATAGTACCTGTAGTATTCAGGGTTACGTTATTTGCTACTTGAGAACCTGTAGTAAAGTTTATAGTTCCATTGGCATTACCACTCAAGGTTAATGAACTTGTACTAACTCCTGTAAGAGTACCTGAACCAGAAATCGCTCCATTAATTGTAAGAGTTGGGCTAGATGAAAGTGCAATAACTCCATTGTTTACTAGGTTAGTTATGGTTCTACTTCCAGTAATTGAATAGGTTACTCCGCTATTAATTGTTAATGTACCAACAGAACCTGGAGTTAGGGATGTCATCATTTCATTACCATAAGTAACAGAAGAACCAATCGTGACATTTACTCTATCGGAAGAGGTAGTACCACAATATAGGGTACCACCACTCAAGTTAAGTGGGCTACTAGCACCTCCGTTTCGTATGATAGTAGAACCATTTCCCATCGTTAGCGTATTGCCAGTATTGATGGCCAAGAAACCATACGTCATTTTTAAAGTTCCATTAATCACGGTATTTGTAGCAGCGGCAGTAGAGATATTGAAATTGTGGCTGCTTATACTTCCGTCCAATTCAATATTTGTAAGAGTAACACTAGAAATAGATTGACTAGAGGCTGTGGA
>CANCPA010000246.1 GCA_947379895.1 Chitinophagaceae bacterium
TCATCTTCTACTAATAAAATCTTGTAAACCTTTTCCATTTAGCTAAGTTAAATTCTCGGACAACTAACACTTTTTACAGTTATTCATAATGACAAATAATATCAAAATAAAGTTGCAATTATAATCAAATTAGAAATTTACTAGATGAACTAGCGTCCTTTTGTTTGATTTCTTAAGCTAGGTTTAATATTTTTTAGTATTTCTAGTAAAATTAGAGTAAGAAGAGGTATAGTTTGAAGTTTACTACTTTGGTAGACAGCATCACATGATAATTACTAAGACTAGAATAACTTATTGATTTTTTCACTATCCAAAAGCAGGTTTTCAGGCTTCTTTTGTACTAAATACCTATGCATTACTCAAAGAAACACAAGTTGAAGTGCGCATTTCGAATATTTTCGGACAACATTTTTTAATAGTAATCCTTTACTATTTGTTAATTCCAATAATTCACTATCAGTAAAACTTCTGAGTAACAACAGTTAATACCTGAAGTTTCAATTCTATTATACTAGAAGGCTACTTGAAAAACAAGACTATTATCATTAATCTAATTTCCAATTGTTACAACAACTTACTCCCAAAACATACAAAAGAAATCCACATTTCTAATGGCTCAAAAATCTAAATTTTATGGTTTCATCTTAATACTGCAAATTTGCCGCTTTGTATGGAGTCTATTGATCAGTTTTTCCCGTTTTTGAATACGCCTGCTAACATTGTTATTACTTGTCATCAGAAGCCTGATGGTGATGCAATGGGTAGTTCTTTGGGCATGTATCATTTTTTAATACAGCTTGGTCATAGAGTAACGGTTATTTCGCCGACTAATTGGGCCGAATTCTTAAACTGGATGCCAGGAGTTGGAAAAGTAATTAATTATGAGTATAATAAAATTAGGGCTCAAGAAATAATTGACAAGGCAGATATCATTTTTTGTCTTGACTTTAATATTCTACACCGAACAAAGCATTTAGAAATGCCCTTGTTAAAGGCGAAATGCATTAAGGTACTTATAGATCATCACGAACAGCCACAGGAAGAAGCTTTTGATTATGGAATTAGCAAGACTTCGAAGTGTAGCACTTGCGAAATGGTGTATGATTTTATAGTAGATTCTGGACACGCAGACAAGATTAATATAGATATTGCAAGATCACTATACACTGGAGTAATGACGGATACGGGTTCGTTTCGATTTCCCGCTACTTCACCATCTGTTCATTTAATGGTTGCGCATTTGAAGAAATTGGGTCTAGAACATACAGAAATCCATAGTAATATTTTTGATAGTGCACTTGAAAACAAGTTACGTTTTACAGGGTTTGCCTTATTGAATAGAATGGAAGTGCTGTACGAATACAATACTGCAATTATGCACATTTATAGTCAGGACTTAAAGCGTTTTGACATAAAAACAGGTGATACAGAAGGTCTTGTAAATTATTTATTGACAATGCAAGGAATTCGATTTGGGGCAATTGTTATAGACAGGGATGAAGAGAGAAAATGGAGCTTCAGGAGCAAGGGTGACTTTGATGTGAACACATTTGCACGGCTTCATTTTGAAGGAGGGGGGCATTTTAATGCTGCAGGAGGCAGAAGCGACGACTCAGTTGATGAAACAGTCAGGAAGTTTAAGCTCGTTTTGAGCGATTATAGACAAGATCTTAATAGTAAATAAGGTGTTGTAAAAAGTGAGTTATAGAGATTAGTTTGAGTATCAATTGAACATTATTAATAAAAAAGAGTAAGTATTTAATTAAAAACAAATAAATGAAACAAGTAACAGCGTTTTTAGCATTTGCCTTATTGATGGCAAGTTGCAATCAGTTTGACAAAACAAAAACCGGCATGCCTTATAAGATAACGAAAGGCAGTAGCAGCACACTTTTAAAGAGTGGACAATTTATTAAATTCAATATCGAGTTTAAAGTAGGTGGAAAGGATTCAATATTGAATTCATCTTACGGTCATATCCCTGCTTATATGCGTTATGATTCATCTCAATTAGGTAAATATAATTTTACTGAGATATTGCCAAAACTTGCAGTAGGTGATAAAGTTGAATTTACCTTAAGCATTGATACTTTAAAGAATTTGGGAATGATACCTGAGTTTAATAAGACATTTAACAAGGGTGGTGTGATAAAGGGAAAAGTTGAAATTATTTCCTCTTTTGATAGCGAACCACTTGTGAGTGCTGACTATAAAAAAGAAGGTGACATAGAAAAAGAAAAAGAACAAAAGCAACTAGAAAGCTATGCTTCAGCAAAAGGTTTAAAGACTCAAAAGACTGCAGGCGGAGCGTTAGTTGAAATTACTACACCCGGAGATTTAACTAATAAAGCTGATACAGGCAAGGAAGTAACTGTTTTATACAAAGGATATACTGAAGACGGAAAGGTTTTTGACAGCAATGTTGATAAGCCTGGAGCTGCACCTTTTAAGGTGGTAATTGGTGCCCATAATGTAATACAAGGATGGGATGAAGGTCTTCGTTTATTTGCAAAGGGTGCAAAAGGAAAAATTTTAGTTCCGGCTATGTTAGGCTATGGTCAACAAGGTGCAGGTGGTACAATTAAACCATACACGAACTTGATTTTCGACATAGAAGTTACAGATGTTGGGGTGGCACCACCTCCTGCACCTAAACCTGCTATGCCAAATATGCCGCAACAAATGCAACCACATCATTAATAGCTTTTTAATTTAGAAAGTATATTTATTGAATATGATTTATGGAAGACGGTTGAACGAATATGTTTAACCGTCTTCTCTTTTATAACCACTGTTTAGGTCTATTTAAAATATTGGAATAATAAAGATGATTTTTTTGATTCTTTTAATTCAGTCCTTATTTTTGAATATTATCAAATACTATCAGAATAGATTAATTATCAATTATTGTTATGGCAAAGGGAAAAAAAGTTCAAGGAAAGGAAAAGGTTGAGGATACTGTAAAAGCAACAAAATCAGTTTCTAAGGGAGGCAAGAAGGCAGAAAAAGTAGTAAAGCCTGCTTCAATTTTAACGGATGAATCAGTTGCATTCATGAAAAACTACCTAAATACAGCAATGCCTGTAGGATTTGAAAGTAGCGGGCAACGACTTTGGGTAGATTATATCAAGCCATTTGTAGATACTCATTATGTGGATCCCTATGGGACAGCTGTGGGAATTATTAATCCTGAGGCCCCTTTTAAAGTAGTGATTGAGGCTCATTGCGATGAAATCAGCTGGTTTGTTAACTACATTAATCCTGAGGGTTTGATTTATGTGAAGAGAAATGGAGGAGTAGATCATCAGATTGCACCTTCAATGAGGGTATTGATTCATGGCAAGAAAGGTGCTGTAAAAGCCGTATTTGGTTGGCCTGCCATTCATACTCGATTAAGTAATGCAGAAAATAAAGAACCGCAGGCTAAAGTTGATAACCTATTCTTGGATTGTGGTGCGAGAAGTAAAAAGGAAGTAGAAGAACTTGGTATTCATGTGGGTTCTGTAATTACGTATCAAGATGGATTTGATGAATTGGCTAATGGCTATTTTATTGGTCGTGCAATGGACAATAGAATTGGAGGCTTTATGATTGCTGAAGTAGCTCGCTTGCTAAAAGCGAATAAAAAGAAATTGCCTTTTGGACTATATGTAGTAAATGCTGTTCAGGAAGAGATTGGTTTACGTGGGGCTGAAATGATTGCAAGGAGAATTAAACCAAATATTGCTATCATAACCGATGTAACACATGACACACAGACTCCTATGATTAGTAAGATAATTGAAGGAGATGTAGCTTGTGGTAAAGGACCTTCGCCTTGTTTTGGGCCTGCAGTACACAATAAATTATTACAATTGGTACAGGATGTAGCCGAAAAAAGTAATATTCCTTTACAAATGCGTACTGTAAGCAGAAGTACAGGAACAGACACCGATAGCTTTGCTTATGCAAATGACGGTTGTCCGAGCGTATTAATCTCTATTCCATTGCGTTATATGCACACAACTGTAGAAATGTTACATAAGGATGATATTGATAGTACCGTACAATTAATGTATGAGACATTGTTAACTTTAACTCCTGAGACTAATCTTAGTTATTTGTAACCTTATTCTAGTTGTTTGAATTGATTGAGTTTGAAATAAGTGATGGCTAAGTGATATGACTTTATTTAAATACTGGCAGTTTATAGCTTGAGCAGGGAGTTCGATTTACAAGGAGTGCAAGGAAATCATTGATTTTGTTTCATTTGAATAAATTAAGAATGAAGACATGCATTCTTTGTTTTTCGCACTTTACAATTAGAAAATGCTGTTTTTATACTAGCAAAAGGGAATGTTCAAAATATTTTATTCGGATACTACTAAAGGCATTATTTTTATCTAAATAACAAAAGAATTATTGGTTGAAAACGATATTATCACATCATCAGGTAGAACTTGCAATTAAACGTCTCGCACATCAAGTGTTAGAAAATCACATTCAACTCGAGGACACTGTCATTATAGGCTTACAACCTAGAGGTGTTTTTTTGAGTGATCGAATTGTTGAAGAGATAAAGAATATGGTGAACCCGAAATTAATTTCCTATGGTCAATTAGATATTACTTTTTATCGTGATGATATCCGAAAGCAAATTCATACAGCAAATAAAACAGATATTCCTTTTAGTATTGACGGAAAGAAAGTGGTACTGATAGATGATGTATTATGGACAGGCAGAACTATCAGGGCTGCACTAGACGCTTTGCTTGATTATGGAAGACCTCAAAAAGTGGAATTATGTGTATTGATTGATCGGAGATTTAGTAGAGAATATCCAATTCAAGCCGACTATATTGGACGTTCAATTGATACATTCCCAAATCAAAAGGTTATGGTTTACTTGAGTAAAAAAAGTGAACGAATGAATGTAGAGTTAGTTGAGTAATTATACTTTGAAAGTAATGACTTGAGTGTTAAGCGTAAGGCTTTGTAGTTTTAGTTAGTTGACAATATAAATTTTAAACTGAACAAGTCAAATCACTTCTAATTAATAATGTTTAACAATCAGCATTCATCATCGTGACTAACAAAAAAGTGAACAATTTATCCCCATAATTTACTGTATCGATATGAAATAATGGCATTTGTGAACATACAACATATTGGATGACTCTCATAAAGATATTTACATTAATTTCGTTTTTTAATGAATCTTTCTACTAAACATCTGCTTGGAATTAAACATCTAACGAAAGAAGATATTCAACTTATTCTTTCAACTGCTTCTGATTTTAAAGATGTTTTACAACGACCTATCAAAAAAGTTCCTTCTTTAAGAGATATAACTATTGTTAATCTTTTTTATGAAAATTCTACACGTACAAGAATGAGTTTCGAGTTAGCAGAGAAAAGATTAAGTGCTGACACCTTAAACTTTGCTGCTAGTAGTTCTTCTGCCGCAAAGGGAGAAACGCTTTTGGATACTGTTCAGAATATCTTGAGCATGAAAGTAGATATGATTGTGATGAGACACAGTGCAAGTGGTGCTCCTCACTTTTTATCTAAACAAATAAATGCGGCAATAATAAATGCCGGAGATGGTATAAATGAACATCCTACACAAGCATTACTCGATGCATTTTCTATGATTGAGAAGTTTAGCAGTTTACAGGGATTAAGAGTAGCGATTATTGGTGATATCATGCATAGTAGGGTTGCACTAAGTAATATTTATTTATTAAAAAAGATGGGAGCCGAAGTAATGGTTGCAGGTCCACCTACGCTGATACCTAAGTATATTAAAGAGGCACTCAACGTTGAGGTAGAATATAATGTGAAGAATGCCCTTCAATGGTGCGATGTGGCAAATGTGTTGAGAATTCAACTAGAAAGACAAAATCAGCCTTTATTTTCTTCTTTAAGAGAATACAATTTGGCTTATGGAATTAGTAGGAAACTATTAGATAGTATTGGAAAGGAGGTTATAATCATGCATCCCGGCCCGATTAATAGAGGAGTGGAACTTGATAGTGATGTTGCTGACGGTCACAATTCAATTATTTTAAATCAAGTAGAGAATGGTGTAGCTGTTAGAATGGCTGCTTTGTATTTACTTAGACCATAGTAAATTGATAATGAATAATTAATATCAAAATTCAATTTTTCATTATCAATCTTTTTTCATCAATTATTAACTATCAATTAGTGCTATGCGTATTTGTTTATTTCCCGGAACTTTTGACCCTGTTACATTAGGTCACACAGACATTATAGATAGGGCACTTCCTCTATTTGATAAGATTTTTGTTGGAATTGGAATTAATGGAATAAAAAATCCTATGTTTTCTGCGGAACAAAGGATGCAGTGGTTTAACGAAATTTACAAAAACGACCCTCGGGTTGAATGTGCAATATATCAAGGACTGACTGTACAGTTTTGTAAGAAGATCAATGCACAATTCATTTTGAGAGGCATTCGGTTTGTAAGTGATTTTG
>CANCPA010000247.1 GCA_947379895.1 Chitinophagaceae bacterium
GCTGGTTTAAGGATCTGATAAAATAAAGAATAGCTTACCATGACCACATTTGTGGCTTTTATTTGGTGAGCAATATTCTTTGTTTTTTTCATTCGGTAAATCTCCCATTTAAAAAGAACGTGGCAACGATAGTTAGCATACAATCCAAATTATTATGCCAATTATTGGACATTGTTCCGCATATCGATATGTTTTGTTTAGACATCTGTTGTATAATGCATATATATGATAATTTGATTTTTTGCATAATATCGAAAGCCATCTTTTTATTTGAAATTAAGAATAAACTCTTGATAAATTACTGTACCCGTATCAATGCTGTTTAGTTAATCGGTTATTAAGTTGAGGCATTAATGATTGGTTTTCAAGTTTGTTGCAATGACGTGATTACAAGTGATTAATTTTGAATAGCAAAAAATCAGGGTCTGTAAGTTTATTTCGTTACACTTTGCTGTCATTCCGAAGGAATCTTATCTTAATTTAAGCACTATTTCATATTAAGAAATCCATTTATGCAATATGAGAATCCTACGGAATGACAGCGAGATTCGTAATTATTAGATTTGGCAACTTTTTAAAAGTTACCAAATCAGAATATCACACACGTCATTCCTATTTATCTCTGTCTTGCCAAATGGGACATTTGAAATGACGCGATGAATGTAGCAAATTATTAAAAGTTTAAAATTCAATAATGATTATTTGAGCTAGTACCTACTTATACAGGCTGCTAATAGCATCTTTTAAATTGTTAAGGCGCATCGCAAATAAAGCTATCAGACTGAGGCTCTCGAAGTCGGGTTGAAATGTTTGATTTGCTTGCACTTCGATAAACTCAGTGTGACAATCTTGTTGATATTCGTAGCCAAGTGCACTTCGATAAACTCAGTGTGACAGTCTTGTTGATATTCGTAGCTAAGTGCACTTCGATTAACTCAGTGTGACAATCTTGTTGATATTCGTAGCTAAGTGCACTTCGATAAACTCAGTGTGACAATCTTGTTGATATTCGTAGTCAACAGCAATGTCAAACTCAAAAAACTTGAGAAACACTAATTAATGCTTCTATCAGACACCTTCATTTTCTCATAGCTTATTGACAATGCCCTAAACCCTAAACCTTAAACCCTAAACCCAAAACCTTAAACCCAAAACCCAAAACCCAAAACCTTAAACCTTAAACCTTATACCTTATACCCTAAACCCTAATCCCTTAAACCTTTTACATACACTTCCTGCCTACAGCGATTTTATTCACCTCTTCCCGCTTATCTTCGCCCACTCTTCACAAAGGAGTTTTTGTATTATGACTTTTGATCAACTTAATTTAAATGCCTCGTTGCTTAAAGCGCTCGACGATTTAGGCTATACGCACCCCACAACTATTCAACACAAGGCCTTTTCGGTAATTATGTCGGGAAAAGATGTTTGTGGCATTGCACAAACAGGAACAGGTAAAACTTTTGCTTATCTATTGCCCACACTTAGGCAGTGGGTATATACGAAGGATAAAAATCCTCAGATTCTGATTATTGTTCCTACAAGAGAATTAGTGGTGCAAGTGGTAGATGCTATCAAAACCTTGGGTAGTTACCTGAATTTGACAGCAGTAGGGGTTTTCGGAGGTGTAAATATTAATACACAAAGGCTTGCAGTTGAAGATGGATGCGATATTTTGGTAGGTACTCCCGGAAGGTTGATTGACTTGATTTATGATGCCGCTTTTAAGACGAAGAACATTAAAAAATTGGTGATTGACGAAGTGGACGAAATGTTGAATCTTGGCTTTCGTACACAATTGAAAAATATACTAGATGCATTGCCTCAAAAGAGACAAAATCTGATGTTTTCGGCTACAATGACTGAAGAAGTTGAGGACTTGATAGATGTGTTTTTTAATGCGCCTATAACTATTGAAGCTGCTCCTACAGGAACACCACTCGAAAATATCGATCAATTTGTATATCATGTACCAAACTTTTATACAAAAGTCAATCTGTTGAAATTATTACTTTCTAGAGACGAAAAGATGGTAAAGGTTTTGGTATTTGTGGCTACTAAACAAATGGCAGACGATTTATTTGTAGAAATGGAGACTCAATTTCCGGAGAGGGTAGGGGTCATTCACTCAAATAAACATCAAAATCATCGGTTAAATACTGTTATTCAGTTTCAACAAGGAAACTATTTATTCCTGATTGCAACAGATGTAATTGCGAGGGGATTAGATATTTCGGAGGTAACACATGTGATTAATTTTGACACTCCCGAAGTAGCTGAAAGTTATATACATAGAATTGGTAGGACAGGTCGTGCCGATAGAAAAGGTATTTCTCTCACATTTGTTACTGAAAAAGAAAAGGAGTCTTTTGATAAAATTGAAACACTCATGCATTATACAGTTCCTGTTATGCCTTTGCCCGAAGATTTAATTATATCGGATATTTTGACAGAAGATGAAATGCCGAAAGTAAAAATGAAGACTTTCTTAGTGAAACCGCCAAAGAAAGAAGATGTTGGCCCTGCATTTCATCAAAAATCAGCCAAGAATAGTAAAGTAAACGTTCATATTAGCCACAAGGATAAGATGATGAAAAAATATGGCAAACCCATCAAAAAATCAGGAAAAAGGTAATTGAATGATGAGTTATTAAATATGAGTGATGAGTATTTATCATCATACATTTTAAAACTCATCACTTCACTCACCACTCACACTCATCACTTATCACTTATAACTCCAACGCCTCTCTTGCATTCTTATACGTTAAACCCTGTGCAGTTGCTACTGCCTCGTAAGTAACAAAGCCATTGAGTGTGTTTAATCCATTTAGTAATTCTGCATTTGTTAGGCAGGCTTGTTTATATCCTTTATTCGCTATTTGAAGTGCATAAGGAATTGTTGCATTTGTTAAAGCAATTGTAGAAGTTCGAGGAACAGCACCCGGCATGTTCGCAACAGCATAATGAACTACACCATGTTTAAAGTATACGGGATTATCGTGTGTAGTGATGCGGTCGGTTGTTTCGAAAATGCCACCTTGATCGATAGCTATATCTACCACTACCGAACCGGGTTCCATAGATGCAATCATGGCTTCAGTAACTAATTTAGGTGCCTTTGCGCCAGGAATTAATACAGCCCCAATTACCAAATCCGACTCTTTTACTGATTGTGCAATATTATAACTTGTAGATAAAAGGGTCGATATTCTTCCATCAAACTGATCATCTATTTCTCTTAGTCTATCCAAACTAATATCTAAAATTGTCACCTGTGCCCCTAGTCCTAAGGCTATTCTTGCCGCATTAGTACCCGCAATTCCACCACCTATAATGGTTACACGCCCGTTTCGACCTCCGGGAACACCACCGAGTAATATTCCCTTTCCACCATGAATCTTTTCCAGAAATTGAGCTCCAACCTGACTAGCCATTCTGCCTGCAACTTCACTCATCGGTATCAATAAAGGCAATAAGCCATTCGCAGTTTTTACTGTTTCATAAGCAATGCCAACTACTTTTTTGGCTAATAAGGCATCGGTCAATTCATTTTCGGGCGCAAGGTGTAAATAAGTAAATAGGATTAATCCTTCCCTAAAATATCGGTATTCCTGCTTTATTGGTTCTTTTACCTTTATAACCATTTCTTTTTCCCAAGCAGCATCGGCTGAATTAACAATTGTCGCTCCGGCATCAGCATATTCTTTGTCAGAAAATCCAGAACCAATACCCGCCCCTGTTTCAATAAATACCTGATGATTAGCCCTTACCAATTGCACAACACCTGAAGGAGTGATAGCCACCCTGTTTTCATTATTTTTTATCTCTTTAGGAATACCTATTTGCATGTGTTTAGTTTGTTTGAGTTATGTAAATATGATGAATGTTTAACAAAATATATTTTAATTGGTTCAATTTGTCAATTTACTGCTCAGCTTTGAGTGTACCTTTTGTTCGTGACTGCCAATAAATTTCTATTTTAAATTGATTGGACAAATCTATTTATCATTCTATTATATTTGGCTATGAAAAAAGCACTTAGAAATAGTTTAGTAATCGCCTTTGTTTCTTTGGTTTTATTTTCTTTTAAGTCGAAAGGTGATAATATTTATATTCCTGTGGATGTAACTAAAAGTAAAATTGAGTGGTTTGCAAGGAAAATAGCAGGTAAGCATAATGGCTTTATCTCAATTCTTTCAGGTACTATTGAGACAAATGGAAAAATGGTAACAGGGGGTCGGTTTATAGTAGACACAAAGTCGATGACAGATGTTGATGTTCATTTTAAAAGCTCAAATAGATGGTTGATGGGACATTTAAAAAACAATTTCTTTCAAGTAGAAAAGTATCCCACAGCAAGTTTTGTAATTACTTCGGTCACACCTAATGCGGAAAAATTTGATGTAATAGGCAAGCTAACTATCAAGGATAGTACTCAAGAAATTAAATTTCCTGCGGATATTTCTATAACACCCACAAGTGTAAATGCAACTGCCACTATTAAACTAGATAGAAGAAAGTTTGGCGTTGATTATGGTTCAGGAGTCATAAAGCGAATGGCCAATAAGGCTATTTATAATGAATTTGAATTGAAAATTAATTTAGTGGCGGGCAAATGATTGTTGTTACTGTCTTGTTCAAAGAATAAAAAAAATGAAAGTATGTAATTTCAGAATTATGAAATTTAATTTATGAGACTTGTTATGTTTTAATTCAGATAAATTTAATAATGAAACAAAAATTAGTATGCTAAATAAAATAATCGAAAGTAATGTAGTCATCAACTTGTCAGTAATTATTTGTTCACTGATATGTTTTAATGCAAAATTATTATCGCAAAATATTAAACCAACAATCAAAATGTTGGTAAGGCAATACCTAATAAATAATGATACATTAAAAAACGATAAAAAATTTGCTTCATATAATTATATGGAATCCCCATCTGGAGTTGCAATTAATAAATTTGGTGATGTATTTATAGCAGATGATAGTACAAGTACAATATGTAAAGTTGATAGACATGGTAAAATTACAGCTATTGCAGGCAAAAGGGTATGTGGTTTTGGAGGGGATGGGGGGAGTGCAACGAACGCCTTACTAAACAAACCAAGCAAATTAGCCTTTGATGAATTAGGCAATTTGTATATTTTAGATAAGGGCAACGGTAGAATAAGAAGGATAGACTCAAAAGGGATAATTAGCACAATTGCTGGTGGAGGCAAAATAGAGGTGACTAATCAAATTATTTGCAAGGCAAAATTAGTTAATCTAGGAGGGGAAGTTAAAATAAAAGGCATGTCAGTTGATAAGACTGGAAATATTTTTTTGTTGATAGATATTTTTAACCCTTTTATAAAATTAACCAATGGCAAAGCAGGGGAAGAGCTTTCGGAGGTATTTTCTTATACAGGGATATTTAAAATAAATGTAATTAATGGAAATTTGTATCCAGTCTTTAAGAATTCGCAAAAAAGGATACTTGAAAAAAACTATCAGCATTTAATTCATAAAAGTTTTGGCTTTATAGATAGTGTGGAATTTGCAAATTCTTGTATTGATGATAGAAATAACTTTTATGTAGAAACGATTTCTTCAAATAGAGAAATCATCTACAAAATATCCCCAAATGGAAATTTTACACAATTTTTTAGTCATTATTATGAAGAGGTTGATGAATCATTGATTGATAAAATGGATATACGCCCTACAGAGTGGGGAATTCAATGCATCAAAGAGATGAATGGTAAGTTGTTCCTTATAGGACTTGGCGATAAAAATACAGGGGTAATTACAATTGATAAAAATGGGAAATTGGATTGGCCACTTGTTAAGAGCGAAAATATTGGTAATCATCGAATGATTAAGGGTAGAAATTTTAGACAAGGACTAGAAAGGTATAAAAACCATAAAATCTATAATAAAAATGAAGCAGATTTAAGTATTGAGAATCCAACTGATTTTGCTATTGACAAAGTTGGTAATTTAGTGATATTAGAAAGTGAAAGTCATGAAGTATTAAAGGTGGTGTTGAAAAAATAACTAGGAATGATATTTCTTTCATTCCATTAAGTGAGAACATGATTTCGGTTATTCTAATCAATAAATGTATGCAAAGTAAGATATGGCAGAACAATGGGAACAAAATAATTATATGAATTTTTTTAATCGGAGTATAATTTAATAATAGATAACGGGAAATTGAACACTCTTACCAAAATCTTGATTTATTTAAATTACATAGTGGAATCAATTTTCTATAAATTTCATGACATTACTGATTCAAATATTCTTGTAATAACATTGTTGCAGCCACTTGATCGATATTCCCCTTAACCTGTCTATCTTTTTTCTTCATACCCATCTGTACCATTGCTTGTGAGGCATATTTTGAAGAATATCTTTCATCAACAGTTTTTACAGGAATTGAGGGGAAATGTTTTTGAAGTAATTT
>CANCPA010000248.1 GCA_947379895.1 Chitinophagaceae bacterium
TGATTGTAAAAATGCGTGGACAGATAAAACACATGTGCGTAATGAAGATAGCGAACGGAATCCTACAGAAATAAAAGAGGCGGTACGATTGGCAAATCAATACCCCGACATCATTAAAATTATCTCTGTGGGCAATGAGGCAATGGTATAATGGGCATGGTCTTATTATGTCGATCCGAGTATCATATTAAAATGGGTAACTTATTTACAGGATTTAAAGAAACAGCAGCACTTACCCAAAAACCTTTGGATAACCTCGTCTGATAATTTCGCCTCGTGGGGTGGTGGAGATAAAGAATACCATGTAGATGATCTGAATCAATTGATAAAGGCTGTCGATTATATTTCGATGCACACTTACCCGATGCACGATACACATTTTAATCCTGCGTTTTGGGGAATAAAAGAAGGCGAGCAGAAACTTACAGAGAAAGAAAAAATTGACTCCGCTATGATAAGAGCACTCAACTATGCGAAGTTGCAATATCAGGGAGTTGTGGATTATATGAAATCTATTGGCGTCAATAAGCGAGTTCATATTGGTGAAACAGGATGGGCAACACTCTCTAACGAACAATATGGGAATGATGGTTCTAGGGCAACTGACGAATACAAATCAGCAAAATATTACGAGCAAATGAGAGAATGGACAAACAAGGCTTCTATTACCTGTTTTTACTTCGAGGCTTTTGATGAGAATTGGAAAAACAGTAGTAATCCTATCGGTTCAGAAAACCATTTTGGACTAATTGATAAGCAGTCCCAAGCAAAATACACCTTGTGGGATGCGGTAGATAAGGGGTTATTTAAAGGATTGATGCGAAATGGGAAACCTATTGTAAAAACTTACAATGGCAATGTAAAATCAATGTGGTTAGATGTAAAAACACCCACAAGTATTATTAAGAATTAATTTAAAAAAGAAAATAGAATGTCAAACGAAGTTTCAAGCACAACAAGAGTAGTTCCAATGGGTCAAAAAATTGCCTTTGGTTTAGGGATGCTTGCCAACCAGATGTTTCCTGCTGCCTTAGGCATTTTTATGGTCGTTTTGGTACAGGATTTAAAATTCCCTGCTTGGATGTGGGGTATCTTGTTCTTCTTACCAAGAATCTTTGATGCGTTCATCGACCCAATCATGGGATTCATCTCAGACAATACAAGATCTAAATGGGGCAGAAGACGACATTATGTTTTTATAGGTGCAATTATCATGGGCATCTCCTTCATTGTCATGTGGCAACTTTACAGAGAAAATGGCGTTCAATACAATTTCATTTTCTTCCTTTTATGGTCATTTATCTTTTATTTAGGACTATCTATTTTTAGTGTGCCTTACGTAGCAATGGGTTATGAAATGAGTGACGACTTTCATGAACGTACAAGCATAATGGCCATTTCACAATGGATTGGACAGTGGGCGTGGGTAATTGCCCCATGGTTTTGGGTAATAATGTACGACCCAAAATGGTTTCCTAATGCAGATACGGCCACAAGAACACTAGCAGTATGGGTGGGAATCACCTGCATGATATTAGCTATGATGCCTGCTATTTTCATCAATAGTAAGTCAACTAAGAATGAAGTTACCTTCTCTCCATTAACTTTTCAAACGATTGGAGGAAGTCTAAAAGAGATTTTCCAAAGTTTTAGGGAGGCATTCAGCAATAAGCCTTTCACTAAACTTTGTATAGCCACTTTTTTAATTTTCAATGCCTTTAATACGGTTGCAGGTTTTACATTCTTCATCGTTGTCTATTATCTTTTCAACGGAAATACGGGGGCAGCAGGTATTTGGCCCACACTTTTTGGATGTGTAGGTGCCTTGTCCACCACTTTTGTTGTGATACCAATCGTAGCTAGACTATCTAAAGCAATGGGAAAAAAGAATGCATTTTTAGCCTCACAGGGTGTATCTATCTTAGGATATATCTTACTATGGTTTTTATTTATTCCCGGCAAACCATTTATGTTCTTATTTGCCTTGCCCTTCTTTTCCTTTGGTATAGGCAGTTTGTTTACTTTAATGATGTCTATGACGGCAGATGTTTGCGATATGGACGAATTAAATTCAAACAAACGCAGGGAAGGAATTTTCGGTGCAATATATTGGTGGATGGTGAAGTTTGGTTTTGCGATAGCAGGATTATTGACAGGCGTCATCATGTCGTTAGTAGGATTCAATCCAAATTTGCCTGTTCAAACAGAAGGTGCTGTTACAGGTTTAAGACTTTTCTTCTCAGGTGTACCTATTTTAGGAACTTTGATAGCGATGTGGGTAATGAGGAATTATGATTTGACTGAAGAAAAAGCAAGAGAAATAAAGAAGGAGTTGGATGCGAGAAAAAGCTAAACAAATAGGCGCATAGCGACATAGAAATAGTTTTTTTCTTTATTTTATCTAAAAGAGGTCACATAGAAATTCTACTTTTTGAAAAGAAGTTATAGGGTAGAATAGGGTAGAAAGTCTATGCTTATTCTATTTGTCTTTTGTGTGTAGCGTTTATTCTTTTTTTTAGATGAAAATATAATGCTACTCAACATAAGTCATTATGTACAACTTCTTTCCCCCATTTTTTCCTTATCATTATAAAATTGTTATCAAACTTGCTTTATTTTCATTTGAGAAATGGTTTGTAGGTAATTTCTACTTATTTTGCCCACTTGACTACTTTTCACATTATGAGGAAATACTTGATACTAATGACTTTTATTAATGTTGCGTTTGCAGCTTTAGGTCAGAAAGGAACATTTATTGCCTTAGATAATACCAAAAGTCTATACTCTTTAGACGTAAATGGGTGTAATAAAACTCCCCTTAATTTTTGTACCAACTTTGCGGGTAATCCTTTGTCAATTGGTATGTTTGGCAACATATTATACATTAATGACAATAAAGGAAATTTATACAGTAATACCTTAAATGCAAATGGAACTGTAGGCAATTGCACAAAGATTGGTACTTTCTTGAGTAAAAGCAGTGCCATTTATGGGCTTACTGTCGGGGCAAACGGTATTGTTTATGCCGCAAGTACAAACTTGATAGAAACCTATAATCCTTCTACGAATACTTTTGGCACACTAGGGTATTTGCCTGCCAATTTTAGTATTGGTGGTGATTTATTGATTTATCAGGGTCAGTTATTTGAAGTGTGTAGCAATAATAATGTTCAAGGGGAGAATGACTTAGTAAAGGTTGATGAACAAAATCCATCTTTAAGTACTATTTACATGAAATTTACTACAAGTAGTATATTTGGTTTTGCAAGCGTTACGATTCCCTGCAGTAAAAATCAACTTTTTGCAGTTGACCAATCTGGGAATCTTTTTAACGTGGATATGGAAAACAAAACACAATCAACGACACCTATTTGTAATTTTGGAATAAAAATTAATGATGCCGCTAGTATTGCCGAAACAGAAAGTACACCTCCTCCTGACCCTCCGAAAGCAATCAGTCCAATAGTATATTGCGTAAATACTTTATCAACCCAATTAAATGCAGTTTCAGGTATCAATGACACCTTGAAATGGTATTCCCAATCAATAGGCGGCAATACTATAATGCCACCCACTCCTTTTGTTGGTAGTACTTCAAGTTCTGATACTTTTTATGTCAGTCAGCTTGATACAACTTCAAAATGCGAAAGTGAAAGGACTCAAATTATTGTTAATGTAGATACGTTCTCTACTCCTTCAATAAATATAAAAGCGATTTCTACCAATAACTGTTCAAATGGAGTGGCAACCTATAAAGCCTTCATTTCAAATGGAGGTAACAATCCTGTTTATCAGTGGCAAATTAATGGAGTCAATGTTGGAACAGATTCAAGTGGGTTTACTTGCAATACGCTAAATCAAAGGGATGCTATCACCTGTCATTTAAAAAGTAGTTTATTTTGTACAGTCTCTCAAAATGCAACGAGTAATACAATTATTTATGATACGACCATAAAAGCTGTTCCTTCTATAAGTATTGCAGCTAGTGATAATTCTATTTGTTCAGGAACAACTGTTTCCTTTTCTGCTAAAGAAAATGATGGTGGAAGTACCCCTAAATACCAATGGAAAGTTAATAACGTAATTGTAGGTATTGATTCATCTAGTTTAGTCGTCAATAACCTAGTAAATGGCGATAATATTACTTGTACGCTTACAAGTAGCCTTGTTTGTGCGGTCAATAAGACAGTCAAGAGTTTGCCAATCACTATTACGATTGTTAATCCTCCAATCGTTGATAATATAGTAGGGAACTCCGATGTATGTCAAGGAAAGACAATCAAAATGACGAATGCTACATTGGCTGGCATTTGGGAAAGTAAATCATCAAATGTTGCTATCATCGATTCGTTATCAGGAATAGTTACTGGTATAAATGCAGGGAAAGTGATGATAAATTATTTAAAATCTAATAAATGTGGAACAACAATACAATCGTTTGAACTGACTGTATCTGATACTGTAAAATTGTATTCAATTGAGGGTCAAACAGCCTTGTGTAAAGATGAAACGATACAATTGAAGGAAAAGACATTAGGTGGTATTTGGAGTAGTTCAAACATGGCAATTGCCACGATAAATGCTACAAATGGAGTTGTAACGGGTATTAAAAATGGTAACACATTAATACGCTATGAAACCTCAAATAGTTGTGGAACTGTTTCTGTAACTCAACCTATTTATATAGCAGGTTCAAAAGTGGATATCAAACCATCTGTTTTAAGGTACCCTACTTGTATATTACCCTTTTCTGGTGCAATGAAAGTAAGCCTTAATGGAAATGAAGCACCCTATAAATATTTTTTTAATGGTCTGATGTTTCAAAATACTGAAGAAGTGGCTAATTTAGGTGCAGGCACTTATACTGCTTACGTTTATAATTCTTATGGATGCCTTGTTGATAGTTTGCCAAATATAGAATTGAAATTAATGGTTGATGCAAGTTGCGATACCTTTTATGTGCCCACTGGTTTTATTCCCAATAGTAACTATGGTGTAAATAGAATATTGAAACCATTTGGAGGACTTTCTTCAATAGAAAAATTTGATTTTAGAGTATTTAGCAGATTGGGAAATCTAGTTTTTGAATCGCATGATCCGAATGTTGGTTGGGATGGTACAGAATTTGGGAAACTAGCTTCAAGTAATACGTATGTATGGTATTTGGAGTATAAATTCATAAACAAATCCCCTCGAAAAATAAAAGGAACAACAGTATTAATCAGGTAAGTATATATTTGATGGCTCAATAAGAATAATTTTTATTAATATTGATAAATTTTTAATTAACAAATAATGAGAAAAACGATTTTAACTCTATCAACCATTTGTATAATGGCTGTTACCTATTCACAATCTAATCAAACGTTTCGAGACCCGTCATTAGGTTTTGGATTCTTTCTTAAAGACTTTGTTACTCCGGTAAATATCCACAACAATTCTTTGGGTCATGTATTGTCTAAGGGGGATTATGGAAAAATATCTGACATGACACTAGGGATTCATGTTAATTATAATCAAGGGATTACGTCTCATCTAGATTTTAGGGCATTGCTTGGCGGTACTTTCACAAAATATGGATATTCCCCTAAATATTTATCAACCCAAGAAGATTTTGCACTCGATTTAAAAGCACATGTAAATCTAAAATTGCTATCTGATAAGGCATTAATTAACCCATACTTAACTGCAGGACTAGGTTTGGCTGAATTTAAGGCCAACTATTTATTTGGAAGTATTAATTACGGTTCTGGTTTTGAAGTGAATATTGGCAATGGATCTTTCATCTATATTCAAGCTGTATATGACAATGTGTTAACCCATAAAAATGTTGATAATCTTAATTATTCAATTGGGTATGCTGCACCATTACCTAAAAAGGTTAAGCCTGCCAAGGTCGTAGAACCTATACAAACAACTCCAACTCCACCTGCACCTGTTGTTGATAAGGATACGGATGGAGATGGCATTCCTGATAGTAAGGATAAATGTCCTTCGATTGCAGGTATTGCAAAATATAATGGTTGTCCAATACCAGACACTGATGGTGATGGTATTAATGACGAACAAGATAGTTGTCCTAAGGTTCCTGGTCTTGCCCGTTACAACGGCTGTCCAATACCTGATACTGATGGTGATGGGGTGAATGATGAACAAGATAGTTGTCCGAATGTAGCTGGATTGGTACGCTATCACGGTTGTCCTGTACCTGATACAGATGGTGATGGTATCAACGATGACTTGGATAAATGCCCTACTGTAAAAGGAACTAAAGAAAATTCTGGCTGTCCAGAAATGCAAAAGAAAATGAATGAATTGGCTAAGAACGTTTATTTCAAATCTGGAGCTTCAAAGATTTCTTCTAAGGTGTATAAAACTATTGACGAAGTGATTGTTGTTATGAAAGCAAATCCTACTTTAAAACTTTCCATTGAAGGACATACAGACAAT
>CANCPA010000249.1 GCA_947379895.1 Chitinophagaceae bacterium
CTTATTCCAAAAGTTTAAATCAGGCCAAGGATGGTCTGCCCAACCATATCTTACCGACTTTGGATTCGGTACATTCGGGCTAGTTACAACTACCTTTTCTCCTTCAATCACCGCATTTCCCATATAAAACTTCTTATCCTCTCCAGCAATAGTAAACCAAGTCAAGGCAGTATCCTTAGCAACTAGCCCACCTCCAATATGCGTAAAACTAAGTATCCCCTTGTTTCCTTTAAATTCTACACTCTTATATAGAGGGCCTGAATATTCAACTTTTTGATTATACGCCATTGCCTTTGCTGCTAATACCAATCTTGCACCGAGTGGTTCTTTTCTCTTGTAATGAACATCTCCATCGGGTTCAACTAAATCAGTGGTAACTAACAAGGCAGTATTCGGTTCACTCAAAGCAGAACGTTGTGCATCACTTACGGTAGCAATGGCACTAGGTAAAGTTGGGTCGGTTGTCTTCTTTCTATATGGACAAAGTTGCACAACGAAGAAGGGGATATTTCCCTCGCCCCATTCGCTACGCCACTCTTTTATTAAAGCAGGGAGCAATTGATAATAGGTATTTTGTCCAACATAGGCATTATTTTCCCCCTGATACCAAACCATTCCTTTGATTGCAAAAGGAATTAAAGGGGCAATCATGCCATTATATAGAACATTGGGACCACGATAATCGCCCACCACAATCATTCCTGCAGGTGGAGGCGGAATTGGCAAATGTTGTTGCTTAGCAGTTTCTTTTTCAGCATTGTATTTATCAACTAATGGTTGAGCCTTCGCTTTTTTTGTTTCATAATTTGCGCGAGCAATTACTGGATCATTGTATCCATCTTTTGGCAATCCAAGACTAGTCAAGGTTTTGTTGCTAACCCAAGATTCAATTATAGTACCTCCAAAAGATGAATTTATAATCCCCACAGGCACTCCCAATTCTTTCTGCAATTTACTTCCATACCAATAGGCAGTTGCCGAGAACCGCAAGGTAGTAGTAGGACTAGATGCTACCCATTTGCAAGGCACTTCTGTTTGAGGGGTATCTTTAGAATTGTGCGGAATGGTAACCAATCGAAGCATATCGTTGGCAGAATTTGCAACGGCTTCTTTACCAGCAGTATCATAAATCATTGCCCTTTCCATATTGCTTTGTCCGCTGCATAACCAAACTTCTCCCACCAAGATATTCTTTATAGTAACCGTGTTACTTCCTTTAATAGTCATTGTAAATGGACCACCTGCCTTTAACGGTTTCAAACTGACTTTCCATTTGCCATCCTTTACAGTAGTTGTAAGTTTTTGTCCTTCAAACTCTACTGTTACAGATTCTCCATTAGAGGCTGTTCCCCAAACAGGCACATTGGTTTCTCTTTGCATAACCATATTGTCACTAAATAAACTTGCAGGCTTAACTTGCGCAAATCCACTTGCTATAATAAAGCAAGAAATGATGATTGTTAATGTTTGTTTCATAAATTTATTTTTAAAATTACAGGTTACAAGATTCAGGTTACAAGTTACAGGTTTCAAGTTGCAAGTTTCAAGTTGCAAGTACTAGAATCCAGTCACCGGTAACTTGTAACCCAAACACTAATTCCCAAAAAACTTCAATGCCTCTACAATTGTTGTGACTAACTTAGGGGTAAATGCCTTGAAGAAATCTGAATTTATTAATGTCAAATCCTTTTTATCTTGATTGATGTACTCGGGTGTTTTGTCCATCATGAAACCATACGTGTCATTGACTAACACACTATTGGCCTCCATGATTTTCTTAACACGTAGATTGAGTAAATTAATCTTTTCATTAGTCAATTCACCAAACCAAGCGGTAGGTAACGGTGCTTGTGTACCCCACATTAGTTTTGCTCCTGTATTTTTCAAAGTGGTTACTAAAGTAATGATTTCGTTATCAAATTTCTTCAAGCCTACTTCCGAAAAATCAGTTACACCATCATATCCGATTGATAAATAAATGACATCATACTTAGTACCACCTAATGCACTCTCAACGTTATTATTAAAAACTTTAGGATTATTAACCGAAACACCTGAATAGGATATATTACCAAAGCCATTCAACTTCTTGATGATTTCTGGGGCAACAGCCAACATTCTACTATCTGTCAATAATAAAATCTTGCGTTGTTTACCATCCGAACTTCCTCCCATATCATATAATACAGAAGGCAGGCTATCCAAAGGTTTCAAACGAGTGAGTTGTTGCTCGACCTTTGCCATTCTTACTCTTTGGTCTTCATTAGCGGTAAAATCAAATACATCTTTTTTATCCGGAAAATAAGTATTTCCGCCTACAGAACATTCCCAATTGGTTAAAATATGACTAGCAATAGTCAATCCTTTTTCTCCGCCATTTATCAAATCCAATTGACAAAGCAAATATTCGCCTTTGCCTTGTTTTACAGTTGCCAAAACAGGGTCACGATTCAAGTACCACATTGCCTGACGCATGTCTTTTCCTTCATTTATATATTCGGCACCGAAAGGTGGTACACTCCAATCATTCCGCCAATTACTAACCAATATCTTAAAACTATCATTGACTGAAACAGGGGAAATGCCCTTCATCTTCACCCCATAATCAAACATCGATTTTCCATTCCAATTCAAAGTAATGTTAGACAATCCAGAAAGGAATGGGTCATAGTTCGATTCAAAAGGTTGAGGAATAACCACACTGTCATAATATTCAACGCCAGTTTTAGGCGTACTCTTCAATGTCCAACTTGTAGCAGCTTTCACACAACCTGCCCTTTCATTCAAGAAAGGTTTGGTAATAGTTAGGCTATCGCCAATTAGTTTTTTGTAGCTGTCAATTGTTTTATCGGTTATCTGATAAACAAGAACCCTACCTCCATTTTCTTGATAAGATTTTAGTGTAATTATTTCTTCATCAGTTAATGAATGTGTTCTTGCATCAAGAAACAATACTTGGGTATTTTTGAGAGTAGTTAAATTGATGGTTGAAATTTGCTGTGCTTTGTTGTTCGTCTTTTTAATCCAATTTGCAAAGCTGGTTTCACCATAAATAGCGGCATTTTTTGTTTTAGTTTTAGCCTTGTAATTGGCAGCAGCGTCTATTAAGTTGTACAACATCCAATTTGCAGCAGGTTCTTGTTTGGCATTGGCTGTCAGTTTCAATGAAGTTATCCATTCACAACCCTTGCCCATATATATTTGATGCAATGCCGAAGTCTTTCCATCTTTATCTCCTGCAATCAATATCCTTGAATTTACATTTTGGTCTGGCTTTTCCATTCCTCCATAAGTATTCCCCCCCTTCCAAAAGGTTAATTCTTCTTGACCGATACCATTCAAAATTTTATAATCCGCACCATTTGCAAAAAGCCTTGCGGAACCTTTTTGTAATCCTTCATTTTTAAATTGAATCAGGGTGTGACCATCTGCAACAAACTCGTTTGTATAATTAGGCAGCTTGTTTCCATTAATCAAAATCAAATCTATGTCTCGAGTTGTTGTTAAATCATTAAAAAACTTCTTAAATGGTATCCCAGCATCACTCAACACCTTACTTAATCCCCCATCCTCATCAATTACCCCAATCCTTTTCCCATTCAAATTTAATAGAGACGCAGAAAGTCTTGGATAAATATGCCCTTCCCGCACATCCTTATAACCTGCTTTTCCTTGATACCAAAATTCACGAACTATATGAATGGGCGTTGCAGTGGTTACCGAAGGAATAGTAAAATTCCATTCTACATCCCTAAACATTGTACCTGGTTGTAAGCTTTGCTTTTTGATAGTTTCGGATAATACCTTGCCTTCGGGCGTTTCTATCTTACAATGAATTTCATCTACATACCTTAAATCATCGTATTGTAATAGTGGAGTCTTTATAATGGTATTTTCTCCCCCAAAGAAGGAGAAATTCTTACTATCATACGGGAATCTTACCCATTTCATGTCCTCTGCAAATAGGTAATACCCTGGATTTGGTTCATAGACAGGCAAAGTAGAATCCCATATATTAACAGGGGTAGTACAAGGCAATATTTGTCTTGGTTTTACCCCGAGTCCTTCCAATGTTTTGTAGGCAGGGGCAATTCCTTTGTAACGATTATAGGGTTGCCAACGGAAAAATACACAACCAAAATCCCAAGGACTCACGGCATTGATACGATGCAGGCTACCGTCAAAGGTTTTGCCTTCTCTTATTAAATCGAAAGCATATTTAATCTCATTATTCCCATCCCGATAGATACCTGTCGCATAATCCTGTGCAATCACTTCATAACCTGCCGTGCCATTTCCTAAAGGACGATTAGGTTGCCACACTTCCCCACATTCATCCCAAACCATTGGTTTCTTAGGCCCAAATTGTTCCCACTCTCTGAAGACAGAATCGGTGTTGTAGTGATGCCCTATAATATCTCCATGTGTAGAAAAGGCACTAAAGTCGGAGGCAAATGAAGGTCGGGTTTTATCAATAGTATGTGCCTTATTGATTAGCCAAGGTTTTTCGCCACCACCCTGCCAACGCAATTCATTAGATACACTCCAAGTAAAAATAGAGGGATGATTGATGAGATTTTTCATCATATCGCCCAAATGCTTTTCGGCAAAGACAGTGTCGGCAGCTACCTTAAAGTGAAAAGCAGGTTCAGCCTCTAATAAGAAACCTACTTCATCTGCCACATCATATAATATCTTGTGTTTTGGGTAAACATGCAAACGCATGAAGTTGACTCCCATCTTCTTCAACTCGGTAAACCATGTCTTGAAATATTCTCTTGATGCCTGAATATCACCCAAATAATGTTCGCCATGACCACGCAACAATAATTGTCGGCCATTCATATATAGTTTAGCATCACCCCAAGTAATTTCTCGAAAGCCAAATCTTTCTTTTTGCCAATCAATAACTTTTCCTTCTTTAGTATATAAAACGGTGTTGAAATGATATAAATAAGGGTCATGAGGAAACCATAAATGTGGATTTTCCCAAGCAGAATTAATGGTAATAGTTTTAATGGCCTTCGATTCGAGGGTTTGAGTTCCTCCATCAATGGTTTTCACTACTTTTCCTAATGAATCGGTGATGAAATATTTAATAACAAAAGTCTGTTTGGTATCGGTTGTATTATTAATTGGCACATCACATTCTATGCTTTTCTTGGCGAAAGAAGTTCTCACCACAACGCCTTGTTCAACGAAAATAGTTGGCAACGCAAGTAAGGAAATGTCATCCCAAATACCCCTACTCTGCATACTTTCTCCCCCACTTAATCTTGTTCCTTCGTCCTCCACTCTGATTTTTAAAGCGCGTTTTCCTACGGCAATATTTTTTCCCAAATCAAAATTCCTTGCACTATAGCCATCATGAATGGTATCGAAGGTTTTTCCTTCAAAGAGTACTGAATAGTTTTGAAAGCAACCATCTACATGCAAACGAAGATTCTTTTGTTTCATTTCATCTGTCACTAGCAAACTTTTCTCATATAATGCACCTTTTGTCCATTTTCTAGGATAGTTGAAAGCATCCCAATAAGGTTTCCCCCATTTACCACCCCACACATTTGTATAACAACTAGGCACTTGAATGTTAGTTTGTAAATGGTCGTTATTACTCGTGAAATTCCACATTCCATTCAAACATATTTCTTTCCTGATAGGCTCTTTTGGGAAAGAAAAAGTAGCAGATTGGCTGAACCCAAACTGAAAAACACAAACAACAAATGCAGAGAGTAGAATCCTTTTCATCATAAATTTAGTTAACAATAAAATTACAACTTCCCGAAAGCTGAATGCTTTTAAGAAGTTGTATTGAAAAATAAATTTTAGTAGTATTATATTTCTAAAACCTTTCTTTTCTTTATAAATATTTATAAAATCATCTTTTTTACCCTAAATCTATTTAACATTATTTTCATTTTACTCATCGCTAATGTCATAATAGTATACACTATTATGACAATGTTGTACACTATTACTACAATAGTTTAAACCATTGTAGTAATAGTCTAAACTTCCACACCAATAGTGTACAATATTGCTCCAATGTTTTACACTATTATTTCAATAGTACAAACAATTGCGACAATGTGATACACTATTGTTCCATTCTCTTAGAATATTGTTACAATAATCAAAGAGAATGGAACAATACTTTTAAAGAAAAAGAACATTTTAATCCACATCAGTTCTAAAGGGAGAGGCCGGCAAACCGTCCTTATTAAAAAAGTTATTGACGGGAACATTTTTCCAACCAAATCGAACTGCTTTAGGACTAGTTATTTCACTACTCGATACTACTAATTTATCTCCCTTAATGACTGCTTTTGCATTCACAAATTTCTTATCATCACCCGCAATTCTGAAACCAGTTAAATCGCCATCCTTCGCCAATAATCCTTTTCCTACATGAGTAAACGAAATTTCGATGGTATTATCCTT
>CANCPA010000250.1 GCA_947379895.1 Chitinophagaceae bacterium
CAGAAAAAAATAAAGATTCCTATTGGAATCATCAACTCTTCTTATGGAGGCACTGCTGCTCAAAATTGGATTAGCAAGGACTTATTAGAAAGTAATCCTACCCTAAAGCCAGTTCTTGATAATTATTACAAAGCATTAGCCGATTTCCCAGGCAAATTGGCTAAGTATAATGAAGATATCGCTAAGACAATGGCAAAGTATAGTGCTGATTCTGCAAAAGCAGTCGAAGCTAAAAAGGAAATTCCACGTAAACCTGCTGCACCCACTTCACCTGCTGAAAGAGGTGGCCCAAGTGGTTTGTACAATACCATGATTTTGCCGTTAGCCCCTTATGCAATCAAGGGGGCAGTTTGGTATCAAGGAGAAGCGAATGGCGGTGGTGGTATTCAATACCGTACCTTATTGCCTACACTAATTAATAATTGGAGAAGCTTATGGGGTATTGGAGATTTCCCTTTTATGATTGTACAGATTCCAGGATGGAAAGGACATCAGCCTGAATTAAGAGAAGCACAATTACTTACTTATCAAAAAGTGCCGAATACTTCTATGACAGTAATTAACGATGCCGACGACACACTAGACGTACATCCGGGTAATAAGCAACCTGTAGGAGAACGTTTGGCATTAGCGGCAAGAGGTTTGGTTTACAAAGAAAAGGTCGAATATATGGGACCAATCTATGAGTCAATGAAAGTAGTTGGTAATAGTATTGAACTTAGTTTCACTCATGTTGGTAAGGGATTAGTGGCCAAAGATGGTGATTTGAAAGATTTTGTCATTGCAGGTACTGACAAAAAATTTGTTCCTGCTAAAGCAATGGTAAAGGGTAACAAAGTCATCGTTTCTGCCGAAGGTATTGATAAACCCGAAGCAGTAAGATTAGGATGGAGACTCTGTCCTCAAATAAACTTATATAATGAAGAAGGATTACCTGCGAGTCCTTTCAGGACGGATGTGGTGAAATAAAGTATAATTTTTACTATATTATTTAAAGGGAAGAATAGAGAAATGCTATTCTTCCCTTTTTTTATTGCAATAATGTCCTATTGCGTAATCTGGGATAAAATGAGTCGCGAAAAACAGTAGTCCTTATCCCTTTAAAATCAAGTGAATAAATCATTTTAAAAATTATAATCATTTAATCAGTGGTATAAAACTCAATTGGCTAATAGTTTGCAACATCTCGACTAGTAAATGACCATTTTTAAAATAAACCTTTGTAACTATATTTAATCTATTCCCGAAAATAGAATGTTTCATTTATGAGAAAAGCGATTTCAGTCATAGTATTTTTATTAGTTGCCTGTTCTACAAAGGCATTAGCTTGTCAAAGTGGAGATAGTCTCTCCTTACTGAAGAAACAAATAGCCGCATTACCTCAAACTAATCAAGCAGAAAAATGGAAGAAGGTTGTGTTTGAATTGGCAATAGAGCAGGCCGAGAATGCACTCGCTGTCAATTTGCCTGAGGAATCTTCAGTCATCCTAGCTGATATTACGCATAACATCAATATCAGCTCTTCTGTTTTTACTGTTCAGTCTAAAGAACTTTCAGCCATAAGCGCACTCATACAACCAAAAGTAATAATTGGAAACCCTTACATCAATCGTTTGGAGGCAGGCATTACGGAAGAACTAAAAAAAGAAGATATTCCTTGGGCAAAATCAACTCCTAATAATAGTGCTTTTAAAGATTTGAGTGGCCCTTATGGTTCAAGAAGTACGGCAAGCAAAATGCAGGCAATGCTGTGGTTATTAGTTAATCCTGCTAGTCCAATGAAGGGCGATGCAATGATTCTTAAAAGATTCCTTCGTCGATATTTGGCCTATATGGATGCCATGATTAATGGCAAAGATATCAAGGCAGGGCAACAGATATTTGACGATTTTGCTATCGCTCCCGCAAGCTGTGCCTTGCGTGAATTTGCTACTTTGTTTCCTAATATGTTATTGCCACATCAAAAGGAATGTCTTACTTCTGCTATGAAAATTGGTGCAAATATCATGTATGGAAAAGCAAAGGACAGACTAGGGGATTATGCAAATATTGATATTACTCTGTCAGCAGAATTAGTGAATTTCGGTTTGTTTTTACATGATGATACTTTGTTAAATAAAGCCAAGTTCCTAATGGAAGTACAAGCCAAGAATATATATCCTGATGGTGCAATAGCCTATAAAGATCATCAAAATGAATCTCACGGTTATCATGACGCCGATGCAACCTTCCTTACGAGATATTATGAAGTGACAGGAGATGAAAAATGTATCGAGCTTTTGAAAAGAACAGAATGGTATGGTCCTGTTTCGAGTGGACGATTAGGAGAGTTTTGGACGGTCCCTTCTTGGAAAGAGACCTGGAACGACCCATTTGCCCGTCCTTGTGGAGGTGAGTCTGTAGCATGTATAACTGGTAACCCATACTTACGTTGGATGTTGGATTTTGGTCATGATTTTGATAAGCCGGATCTGAAAAATTGGCAAGACGCTCGTCCGAATATAGGCTGGTACAGAAATGATGTAAAGTCTCTCCCCCTTCCTCAAAACTATACGGTGATTGACAGAAATATTAGTGGTCCTAGGGCATGGTACGGAACTTTTAATTATGCTGCAACCTTGCGGAATATCCCTGATAATGAACCAGGACTTTCAACTATCATGGGCTTACAGTCTACCGACAGTAGGTACAAGTTATCAGCAGCGGTTATGAGTGTTTATCCTAGAATCCGTACAAAGAAGGAGGTGATTAGTAAGGATGGTAGTATAAATAAAGCAGCTTATGCATGGCTCACTTCAAATATGAAGAGTGCGGTAGTAATGGGAAAAGACTATAGTGCGGTGGCTGGAACGTATCAATTGCATCAGTTTGGAAGTTCTACAAAGGGGCCTGTTGTGGAGTGGAAAGGCAAACAATTATGGTGGGGACTTCCAGATAGAGTGATTGGTTTCTTAGAAATTGAACCGCTAAAAGACCAAGCTGCTGCTTACGAAGTCGATGGCGTCGTGAATTTAATTTTTGGAGGAACAGGCTTGGCTGAAACACCAAAGAAAGTAAAAGATTTAGGCAATAATGAATACAGTTATGGAGATTTGATTGTAAAGATTCACGACCATAACTACAAGAATTTGAAAGCAGTGGAAGTGCCTTTTCGTTTGCCGAAAGCGCCAATAACTGAACTATTAATGCAGGATGAAGTTAGTGATACTGAAAATAAAGAACATCATTATCCATTATCAACAAATTATCATTTTATCACAGAGATTAAAACAGTTAATGCGAAGGGTGATGCTGTAGTAAAACAGTTGCCTGCACAAAATGGGATTATAAATTTACAGGTGGAATTGAATAATAAAAAATATTCCCTATTCTTTAATGAAACAGTTGCCGATGCTGTCATCAAATTAGAAGGAACGGCTTTAAAAGGAATGTCTTCGAGTGTTCATCTGTCTTCTTCTCCGAATGCCAAACCGCTTTTGATTGTTCCTAAAAACTATAATTTGCCGGCGGGACAAGCAATTGTGATTGTAAGTAGTAAGGATGCAAAAGACCATGAGGCAGGTTGGGAGAACTTTCAAGAAATGCTTAAAGGATTGAATAAGTAATGCAACCAAAATTAATATGGCAAGTCTTTTTTAATTGATTGACTTTTTTACTTAAAACCTACAACTTATAACTTATAACGTACAACTTAAAACGTACAACTTAAAACGTATGATGAATAAACTACTATCATCTCTTGCGGGAGTCCTTTTAGTTATGTTAGTAACCGCTCAATCGCCCGATAAAACTATTTGGTTTAATAAACCCGCAAATGCATTTGAAGAATGCTTCGTAATGGGAAATGGCACGCAAGGTGCAAGTATTTTCGGAGGTGTTCAAACAGATAAGATTTTATTAAACGATGCTACTTTTTGGTCGGGCGAACCTGTAAATGCAAATATGTATCCCGATGCTCACAAACATTTACCTGCTGTTAGGACCGCCCTGTTTAAGGAAGATTATAAGGCGGCAGATACTCTTGTCAAAAAACTACAAGCAAAATTCAGTGAGTGCTATGAGCCAATTGGGACCTTGTACCTTCACTTTCAGCAAGATTCAATTGCCGCTAATTATAAGCGCATCCTTGATTTGGATAAGGCAGTATCTACTGTAAAATATGAATTGAATGGAGTTAACTTCAACAGAGAATATTTTGTTTCTGCACCTGACAAGTTGATGGTTATTCATCTTACTGCAAGCAAAAAAGGGGCTTTAAATTTTTCCGCAAACTTTAATAGTCTAATGCATTATAAAGTTGAAGTAAAACAAAATTCACTTGCTGCAAATGGTTATGCACCTTATCATGTGGATCCGCCTTTCTTGAAGGAAACTAAGAACTCAGTTTTGTTTGATGAAACCAGAGGGACAAGATTCACAACAATGGTTAAGATCAAATGTATGGATGGATTAGTTGTAACTACAGACACTTCTTTGGTGGTAAAAAATGCTACTGATGCAGTTATTTATGTTTCCATAGCTACAAGTTTCAATGGGTTTGATAAGAATCCTGCCACTCAAAGTCTTCCAAATGCTACAATTGCAAAAGCAATTATTGATAAATCAATTGTAAAGTCTTATTCAGTCATCAAAAGAAACCATATTGAGGATTATCAACATTTCTTCAATAGGGTATCTTTAAAATTGGGTAATGATACCGGATTAATAATTCCAACTGATGAAAGATTAAAACGTTACAGCAAAGGCAATGAGGATAAGCAATTAGAAATGCTATACTTTAATTTTGGGCGTTATCTGTTAATCAGTAGTTCTCGAACCAATTGTGCTCCAGCAAATTTGCAGGGTATTTGGAATTCGTATGTCCGCCCACCTTGGGCATCTGGATATACAGCTAATATTAATCTAGAAGAAAACTATTGGCCTTCCGAAATAACCAATCTTTCCGAAATGCATAAACCCTTATTAAGTTTTATTCATGCGTTGTCTCAAACCGGTAGTACGACTGCAAAGACTTTTTATGCTGTTCAAAATGGGTGGACTTCTGGTCATCAGACTGATATTTGGGCAATGACTAACCCAATTGGGGATTGGGGAAAAGGTAATCCTGCATGGGCAAACTTTGCAATGGGTGCCTCTTGGCTGTCCACACATCTTTGGGAGCATTTTGCATTCACTCAAGACACCAATTATTTAAAAAATGAAGCACTTCCACTAATGAAAAGTGCGGTACAATTCTATATTGATTTTCTGGTAAAGGATAAGGGTGGGTATTGGGTAACAGCCCCTTCCACGTCTCCCGAAAACAAATTCTTACTTCCTGATGGTTACAAAGGGGCTACTCTCTATGGTTCTACTTTCGATTTGGCTACGATAAAGGAATGCTTCATTGACTATTTAAAAGCAACTAAAGTTTTTGATGCAGATGTTGTATTAACAAAAAAAGTGGATTCTGTCCTAGCTCATTTATATCCCTATCAAATAGGGAAGAAGGGGAATTTGCAGGAATGGTATCATGATTGGGAAGACGTTGACCCCAAACATAGACATCAATCTCATCTATTTGGATTATATCCTGGCACCCAGATTTCACCTTCTAAAACACCTGAATTGGCAGACGCCTGTCGTACAACATTATTGAATCGTGGTGACGAGACAACGGGTTGGAGTAAGGGTTGGCGAATTAATTTATGGGCAAGACTTTTGGATGGTAATCATGCCTATAAAATGTATCGGGAGCTATTAAAATATGTGGAACCCCATGGAGAAAATGTCAATTACAGTGCAGGTGGTGGCACTTATCCAAATCTATTGGATGCCCACCCACCCTTTCAGATTGATGGAAACTTTGGAGGAACCGCTGCCGTTGCCGAAATGTTATTGCAATCAACTGACGATGGAATAACCTTATTACCTGCCCTTCCAACTGCTTGGCAAAATGGTTCTGTAAAAGGACTAAAAGCTAGAGGAGGGTTCACCGTAGATATAAATTGGGAAAAAGGGAAAGTGATAGACTATAAGATAATGTCAAAGTACGCAAAGCAAGTAAAGATTACATATAATAATAAGACTCAAACAATCACCTCTTTGGTCAGGTAGGGGTAGGGGCAATGTCATTAAGTTAAGGAAACTCCGAATATTAGAGTGTCAGATTGAGGCATTAATTAGAGTTTCTCAAGTTTTTTGAGATGACATCGCATACACTCCGAATATAAGGTTGTCAGGGAGAGGCAGTAATTAGAGGTTCTCAAGTTTTTTGAAATGACATAGTAGTTTTCTTCAAAAATAAGACTGATTGTTAAGTGGTAATTAGTGATTTCAGTAGTATCAGCGTTCAATTCCCCTCATGAGGGGTGCCCGAAGGGCGGGGTGGTTT
>CANCPA010000251.1 GCA_947379895.1 Chitinophagaceae bacterium
GAAAAAGCAGGAATAAAATAAAGGGTGAAAACAAGAAGCAGTATTAAAAAACAAAGCTGTATTCTTGCATAAGTAATAGCCCAAATTACAGTAAACTAATATTAATATTAACACCAAAAACTGTCAAGTAATTTCAGGAAGGGTCAAACCAACAACCTGAATCAGTAATCTTAATCCTTAAACCTTAATCCTTAAACCTTAATCCTTAGTCCTTAGTCCTTAATCCTTAAACCTTAAACCTTAAACCTTAAACCTTAAACCTTAAACCTTAAACTTTAATCCTTAAACCTTAATCCTTAAACTTTAATCCTATATCCTACCAAAAACAAAACATCCCGAAAGCTTTACAGCCTCGGGATGTTTTTATAAATAATGGAATGACTAATTAACGTTTAATCATATTAATATTTGTCACTTTGCCATCGGTTGTTTGAACTTGTAAGCGATAAGCACCTGATGCAAGCTGACTTACAGTTAATGATGGATTTGTTGCATTATTCATCATTCTTGTCATTAGAACTTTACCTGCATTATCAATCACCTGAATCTTTGCAATATGACTGCCATTGATTATTGCCACATCCTTAATTGGATTAGGATACAATTTAAATTGATTGCTAGTGATTATACTTTCATTAATGCTACTAGCTACTTTCAAAATACCTACAGTAGCATAGTTACCATCAAACGCATTGATTGAAGTAACATCAGAACTTAACTTAATATCCTCGTTATTTAAGTTCCCTTTCTTATTAAATACTAATTCAAATAATACAGCATTATCAGAAACTGATTGCGGATTATTTGATGGATCAACCCAAAGGAAAGGTAGCTTTCCTTCAGAAGCAAAATCAGTGTTATAATCTGCACCTAATAGGTTTTTCTCAACCGACTTCAATTCAAGCACTGAACTGTTAAAGTTTAGGGTGTATTGCATACCCATGATATTCTTAAAGTTTCTCACTCTAACAGGAATTCTAACCTCTGTAGCAGAATTATCTACCAATATTTGATCGTTTGATAGCTCAATAGGTGCAGCTGTTTGAACGCCTAAAACAGATGCATTCCAATCGTAGTTTACATCACCAAGTTTAACACCAATAAAGTTTTGACCTGTTTTATTAGTCGCAACATTGCTAATTTTAATACTGTCAATGTATGGGAATGGTTTAGTTGGGGTAGTAAATACAAAGCTACTGTCAACAAATGCCCATAAACGGTTACCTGTAAAAGTTGTGATGTGTTTTAGAATCAACGACTTTATCAAGGCAATATCAGTACCATTTACGGCACCATCATTATTAACATCTCCTGCAATTAATTTGTAAGGAGAATTTAATAATACCTTCTTCAATATATGACTTTGAATCAAACTGATATCAGTACCATTAATACCATTTGCCTTATTAATATCATTAATTTTTGAAGGCTTAATAACATTTGAAGAACCTTGACCTACAGTTATTCCGAATTTGCCCAAGCTATCAGTTACGATTGTATTAGTGCCAATAGCAACTGAAACAGATGGAATAATTGTTCCAAGTGGGCTCTTAACGGTACCGCTCAATGAAACATTTACATTAGTAACAATTATATTCGACAATACTGTATCAATAACAAAACAACCTTTCCCTGCAAATAATGCTACAAAAATAGAATCACCGTTGTTTAAACCATTAGTGGTATAGGTAGAAGCCGTTGAACCCCATAAAACACCATGGTTTTTAAGCCATTGTAAGGTCGGTGCAGTACCTGCATTTGAAACTGTGGCAGTAAATTTAACCGTATCACCTACATTGATAGTAGTAGCTGTTGACGTGATTTTTACAGTAGGTATAACAGGTGTATTTACTGTTAATACCAAAATCGCAGCACTATCAAAACCTATGCTATTGGTTAAATGAACGGTATACGTTCCTGCCTTTGTATATGAAGTCCCATTGAACAAGAAACTACTACCTGCACAAATTGTATCATAAGTGGTAGATGTTGGTATCGGCGTAGAAGCACCATTCACTAAGAAATTGCTAATCGTAAATTGTGAGTTATTAGTTCTAGCAGCAGCGCCCCACATATAAACTCTCAAATAAATGGATGAGCCATTTTTAATGTTTATATTTTGTCCTGCCGAATCAGCACCACTTGCCAAATATCCAACCGTTCTGTTTAATACATTTCCTGTTGCACCCGCAGAGTCGATATAGGTGGCACCACCACTCTTGAATAATGAGGAATCACCAATTGCAATGGCAACAGCATAATAGTTTGTTGTACTAGCTATTGTGCCATTTCCTTTTAACGTAATGCCCGAAATATTTAAGTTATAACCACTTGCAGGACTAACTGCAAATTGAACATATTCACCTTTAGCAATTGCGGTATCCACTGTTGCTGCTATTCCGTCGGCCGCAAAACCACCACCATTTGGTACTCTAGTACCAAAAGTTATGGTACCTCTTGCCGCAGATGGCAATTGTAAGATTCCTGCACCATGACTGATTGCTGCACTCACATTTTTTCCAGCATTGATAAACGGAGTAGTCGTTTTAATGCCTGTAATTACACTTGCAGTACTAAATGTAAATCCTGCAAGAGTTGCAGTTCCATTGATAGTAGTAATAGCTACTGAACCTGATGTGCCTGAATCTACCACCGCAAGTACTGTCGTATCATTGAGTATTACAAATTTAGAAGTTGTACCTCCTAAAGTAACTGCCGAAGTAGTTGATAAGTTAAGACCACTAATAGTTAATGTATCTCCCTTAACTGCCGAAGTAGGAGTAAATGAAGTGATTGTTGGAGCACAATTAAATGCAATAGTTACTGTTGTATAAATACTATCACAACCTGCAACATTTTTCAAAGTGTCGATAACTGATGTAGGAGTTGTGTAAACAATGTTTTTATAAGTAACACTCTTACAACCTGTAACTGTTACAGGCCTTCCGTTTCTAGGTGCAACACCAACAGTCAATATTAAAGTTGCAGTACTATCTGCACCTACACTATTTTTAGTTAAATAGTTATAAGTACCCGCTTTATTGTAAGTTGTACCGTTGAATACATACGTACCACCAAAACAAATAGAAGTGTTTGTAGTTGAGAAAGTCGCTTTTGAAGTAGTAACACTAACATTACCATTTACCATGAAATCCGTAATTGTAAACTGCGAATTATTAGTTCTAGCAGCTGTACCCCACATATAAACCCTGATATATGCTTTAGTACCATTGCTAACTTTAATATTCTGACCAATAGTGTCTGCACCACTAACTAAGTAGCCGCTTGTTCTGTTAAGTATATTTCCTGTGATTCCAGCAGAATCTAGGAATGTTGCACCTCCTGTATTAAACAAAGTAGTATCGGCTACTGCTAACGCAACAGCATAATAATTTGTTGTACTCGCTATTGTGCCATTACCTCGCATTGTAATACCAGTAATATTTAAGTCATATCCATTTGCAGGCATCACTTCAAATTGTACATATTCTCCTTTGTTATTAGCAGTGTCAAATGTGGCAGTTATACCATCAGCAGCAAAACCACCTCCTGTAGGAATACGTGTACCGAATGTTATTGATTTTCTTGGAGCAGTAGGTTGTTGTAAAATTCCTTTCCCAACTGTTATAGATGCTTTTACATTCTTACCATTTTGTATAAATGGAGTAACCGTCTTAATTCCCGAAATGATTGCTGCCGTATTAAATAAGAAGCCCGCTAGACTACCTGTACCATTTGATGATACAATTGAAATACTTCCACTTGCACCCGTATCAACTAATGCAACAATTGTAGTATCATTTAATACTGTGTAACTCAATGCCTTAGTACTTCCAAAACTAACAGATGTTGCACCTGTAAAGTTGATACCCTTAATAGTTACTGTATCTCCATAAGCAGCATAAGTAGGAGTGAATGAACTTATAATTGGTGTACAATCAATTGTTAGGTAAACTTTTGTATAAACACTGTCACATCCTGCCAAATTTTTAGCAGTATCAGTTAATACAGTTGAATTTGTGTATATTATATTTTTATAAGTAACACTCTTACAACCAATAAGTGTAATAGGTGTATTAGTTTTTGGTGCAACACCTACGGTTAATTTAAGAGTTGCAGCACTGTCACCCCCTACACTATTTGTCTTGTGAATGGTATAAGTACCTGCTGTTGTATATAATGAATCATTAAATAAGTAGGAACCTCCATAGCAAATTGATACAGTAGTAGTTGAAAATGTTTGTTTTGGAGAACCTTTTACTGTCTTACCATTAATAGCAAAGTTAGTGATGGTAAATTGCGAATTATTCGTTCTAGCAGCAGCACCCCATAAGTAAACCCTTAAATAGGCAGTTAATCCATTTGCTACTTTAATATTTTGGCCAATAGTATCAGCACCACTTACTAAATAGCCTACTGTTCTGTTTAGAATATTTCCTGCAATTCCAGCCGAATCAAGAAAGGTTGCACCTCCATTATTAAATAAAGTAGTATCGCCTACAGCTAATGCAACCGCATAATGATTTGTAGTATTTGCAATTGTTCCATTTCCAGTAAGTGTGATGCCTGTAATATTCAAATCAAAACCATCTGCAGGACTCACTTCAAATTGAACATACTCACCTTTATTATTAGCAGTGTCATAAGTTGCTGTTATTCCATCAGCTGCAAAGCCACCTCCATTTGGAATTCTTGTACCAAATGTTATTGATTTTCTAGGGGCAGATGGTAATTGTAATATTCCTTTACCCGAAGTAATTGCTGCTTTTACATTCTTTCCAGGTGCAATAAATGGAGTTGTTGTTTTGATACCTGAAATGATTGCTGCCGAATTAAAGGTAAAGCCTGCTAAACTAACTGTACCATTTGCAGTAGTAACTGCGATACTTCCACTAGCACCTGTATCTACTAACGCATAAATTGTTGTATCATTCACAGCCGAAAAGCTTATAGCTTTAACTCCACCAAACGTGACTGAAGTTGCGCCTGTAAAATTTTTACCAGTCAAAACTACTGTATCTCCGTAAGCCGCATAGGTGGGTGTAAATGAAGTAAGTATAGGAGTACAATCAAAAGTTACAGTTAGTGTAGTATATAAACTATCGCATCCTGCACTGTTTTTTAAAGTGTCAATATAAACGCCAGGTTTCGAATAGGTTACTTTATTATAGGTAACACTCTTACAACCCGTTAAAGATATAGGTGTGTTTATTTTTGGAGCTACGCCAACAGTAAGTTTCAAGGTAGCAGCACTATCTGCTCCCACACTATTCGTTTTATGAATTGTATAAGTACCTGCAGTAGTGTAAAGTGAATCATTGAAAAGATAGGAAGCTCCAAAACAGATGGAAGCAGTGGTAGTCGAAAAAGTTGATTTTGAAGCAGTAGCTGTACCGTTTAATACAAATCTAGTAATCGTAAATTGTGAGTTGTTTGTACGTGCAGCCGCCCCCCATATATATACCCTCAGGTAAATGGTTGAGCCATTTAATACACTAATTTTTTGACCTATTGTGTCTGCACCCGATGCTAAATAACCTACAGTTGTATATAAGATATTACCAGTTTTTCCAGCAGAATCAATGAATGTCGCATTTCCAGAATTAAATTGCGATGTATCACCAATAGCGTATGCAACTGCATAATGATTTGTTGTATTTGCAATTGTTCCATTTCCCATCAAGGAAAGTCCCGTAATATTCAAGTCAAATCCTGCGGTAGGACTAATTGCAAACTGAACATATTCTCCCTTTGAATTTGCAGTATCAAAAGTTGCTGCAATGCCGTCAGCGGCAAATCCTCTAGGTGCTAATGTACCAAAAGTAATAGAACCTCTCGGTGCAGTTGGGGCCTGCAAAATTCCCTTTCCACGACTGATAGCTGCAGATACATTCGTACCCGTAGTAATAAATGGAGTAGTTGTTTTAATACCTGAAATTAGTGTTTGCGCTACTGTTAGATTTGATGTGCACGCAAAGGCAAGTACAATGGATAAATTAAGCCACCATTTTTTTAAGTAAACTGTATTCATTTTTATTTGTGTTTATTAAGTAAAGAGTATATAATGATTAAATATTCGTTTCTGTTCTGTTAAAATAAATTGCAAAATAAATAGTATTATAATACAATCTATTTTCAGGACTCAATTTCTACTAAATCGTTTTCAAACTAGCAATACAACTTTAAATCTAACTCCCGAATCCTTTAAAGTGATTCAATTGTTTTAAAATTTATTCCCAATATGAAAGCAAATCAGACATGATTATTTGTCAATTGAACGCAAAGATGATTTTATTCCAAGTAATGCTGCCTAATTATTAAAATAAATATGCACTACTGTTTTTGACT
>CANCPA010000252.1 GCA_947379895.1 Chitinophagaceae bacterium
GCAATCATGCGTATTGAAAACAAAACGTATGGAGTATGTAGAGTTACAGGCAAGCTAATTGATAAGGCTCGTTTGAAAGCTGTTCCTCATGCAACACTTAGTCTTGAAGCCAAATTAGGTTTGGTAAAACCTGGTAACGGTGGTGGAGAATAGCCGTTAATAGATATAGAATCTACAAGCACTAATATTTAAGTGTCTGGTATTTTTTACTACAATGATTTACTTTTTAATAAGATGAAATTATTTTAGTAATTATATTAGACGCTTTTTTCTATGAACACAATCTTCCAATACCTGAATTGCCAATTGAAACACCTAATTCTTTTTTAATAACAGTATCATCTTAGTTAATATAAATTACTAACATTAATTTTACAACTATTTTACAGTTAGACAAATTGAAGAGAAGTCTATCCTGAAGGAAATTATTAAAGAGGGAAATTTTCAAAAAAGTGAACTTCCCGAAAGATAAAACTTTCAGGAAGTTGAATGTTTCTGATTGTTTTTAACCGACTATTTAAGTCTCAATAGCAATAGTAGTGTTTTTAATTGAAATTTTCATATTAGGGTATATAATTTTTTTGCATTCAGGAGGTAATTCTACAAATTATTTTTTAAGAGCACGTCCCTGTATTTCACATTTTGTTCAATTTATTAGTTTTGGTACTAAAATTGATAAAAATTCTATAATAATATAACTTCTAATGAAAGAAAAATTAGTACCTCTTTTAGTAATTGCTTTCTCAATACTATTTATTTCCTCAAATGCACAAGAGTTTAATAAAAAAGATATTTCTCTATGCTTCTATAACGTGTCAATTAGTAATGAACTAGGGATTATGCCAAACAAGGCAATTGGTGATAGTGTGTTTAAATTAATCAATACTGTGCTGAAAGACTCTACTGAACTTAATTTTAATTCAATTGATGCTTTAAAAGATAAAGTCCCTTATTTATTTGGCTTCCCAATTGGCTCAGCAAAAAAAGCAGCTAAATCTAAAATCAGTAATAACTATGCTAAAATTGTAGTCGAAATTCAACCGGTAGGCTTTTTTTCAAACAATACCTCTACATCCTTTAAAATTGCTGGAATTGGTAAAGAAAATAAAAAAACAAAAACACGTATTAAAGTATCAATAGATCTTGAGCTATACAATGATAATGGAGATAAAATTAAAGAAGTAGAAGCTAAAGTATCTTCAAAATCTAAAATAGAAGTAGATAGTAAATACTTTGAAGTAGGAGATTTCTCTTTTATAAACCAAGTTAAAAACAGTGAGAATTTTATTTCAATTCAAGAGATAATCCAAGCAGCAACAATTGAATTGGTAAAAAATTACAATAGTATCAAGGCAAATTAAGTTTATGACGAATTAAATTTAACGTAAAAGGTATTTTGTACTAATTCATTTTGTAAGCCATATTTACATACTTTAAATGCACTAAAATTACTTTTACATCTTTAACAATAACATACTCAATACAAAAGGATAGTGGTAATGGATTCATTATTACTATCCTTTTGTATTTATCATCATTCCAGAAAAATAAAATTAGTTGTATTTTAAGCAAGACTAATTTTGTATTAACCAATTTTTAAGAGGTTCTTAAAATAAATTTAATCATGATTATTAATATAAACCAATGTTCCTACACTCTCTCTTCCATTTTCCGCAACAGCAGTCACTTTGAAAGTTGTCCTTCCTAATTGCTTTATGTTTTCTGAATCAAACCGGTAAGAAGTATTCTTAATATTGTCTGCTATTAAATCGTAAGTAGGCGAATTCCCAACTGCCTTATAAAGTCGATAAGATAAAGCATCTGTACTCTTTCCCCAACTAAATTCAATTTTATTGTCTGCAGCAGTGTTAATCAATAAGTTATCAGGTGCTTGTATTTTTTTATAAATAGGTAGGTTACTAATCTTTATAATATCTCCCTTACTAGTCTTAACACTAATTAAATCCTTAGATAATTTCGTAACAGTAATGGTCTTTCCATTCGCATCCTTAACGCTAGCTTGACCAATATTAGGATAATAGATACGGCAATCCCCTCCTACTCTCGCATTAAATTCAAATGCCTTAGCTTGATTTTTTTCCCATGAAGCCGACACTTCAAAGTTTCCTCGCGCAACCAATCCCTTATAACTACCTGTCGCCCATTTTGATGGAAGCGCAGACAAAGGGGCAATATATCCCTCATGGCTCTGTAATAACATCTCTGCAACACCGGCAGTTCCTCCAAAATTACCGTCGATTTGAAATGGAGGATGTGTATCCCAAAGATTATCGAGTGTACAAGTTGATAATAGATTTTGGAATAATGTATAGGCACGTTCCCCCTCTTTTACCCTTGCCCAAAGATTAAGTCGATGTGCAATAGCCCACCCCTTTGAAAAATCGCCTCTTTCAGTCAACGTAACTTTTGCTGCATCAATCCATGCAGGAGTATTCGAATTAATTAAGGTTCCCGGATATAAACCTACTAAATGAGAGAGATGTCGATGCTTATATTCTCCTATTTCTCCATATTTTTTTTCTTCCCTAAATTCTTTTATTTGCCCTGACCAACCTACTTGTATAGGATCAAGATTATTAATTTGCTTTTCCAACACTTTTACAATCGGGTCATTATCTCCCAATAGTTTAGCAGCAACCAATGCATCATGATGATTTTCGTATATCATTTCTTGATCAAAACCACAACCTACTGTAGTATAATTTTGCCCTTTTACTTTTTGTTCAGGAGAGGCAGATGGGTTTGCTAAAAGAAACCCCTCAACGCTAGGTTTTAGTACCTTACTCAAAAATTTACCCATTCCTAATAGGGCAGGATAATCTGTTTTCTTGAGTTGATTAATATCACGGGTAAAATCATAATTATCCCAAAAAAGTTTAGTAGTGAAGCCACCTGTCCCCGGTCCGGAATGTCCCCCTGGACCAAAAATTATGTAAGGGCTTGCTCCTGTACCAATTGTCCATCCATTCTCTCCTTCTTCTTTTGACAGTGCGGAAGGATTATTTTCGTTGATATATTTTGTCGCCAAATTATTTGCCTCTGCCCTGAATGCTACATTAAAATCGCTATATGCAGTAAACATTTCAGCAAGATTAGTATTGAAAGCAGGCCAATAATTCATTTGTACATTAACGTTATGCCAATAACCCGATGTCCAAGGAGATACATCATATTGACTCCAAATGCCTTGCAAATTTGCAGGCAAACAACCTTGACGAGAAGCTGCTATCAACAAATACCTCCCAAACTGGAAGTATAATTCCTCTAAATAAGCATCGCGATTTCCTTTTTTATATTCAGACAATAATTTATCTGTGGGAATTGAAGGCTCCTTGGCACCAAGATCAAATTGAACTCTATTAAAATAATGATGATAATCGGCAAGGTGTGCGCTTAATAATTGTATGTAACTCTTTTTTACGGCGGCTTCCAAAATTGCTGAGACCTTTTCATGAGGCGAAGGATTTCCACTAATTTTATTTTCAGGAATATGTTCGGTAAATACCTTACTATCTAATTTATAGCTTGTTCCTAAAGCAACTATCAGCAGGGCACTGTCGGCATTTGCGATTTCAATGTTCCCATTATCACCCTTTGCATCATTCACTGCGGTTTGTTTTCCACCAAAAGTTTTTACTTTTATTTGTCCTTCATAGTCGATATTGAAGTAACCCATTTTGCCAGAAATTGTTATTACGTCACCTTTTGCAGTCACGATTCCTGTTCTGTAATTTTTCTCGGGTGTTGTATCCATACTTTTGAGGTATGGGATAACGGAACGTACTCTAAATGAAAGTTTTCCTTTAACACTAGCTTTAACCTTTATTACCAACACCTTATCTGGATAGCTAGCAAAATACTCACGAGAAAAAGTAACTCCATTCTGTTTGTATTGTGTAAATGAAATGGCATCACTAATAGATAGTCCTCTTTTAAAATCAATTGTATTTTGATGATTAAAGTCTAGATATAACTCTGCAAAATTAGTTAACCCACCCAAGCTATAGAGACTCTTGTTATCCAACGAATTTTCTGTCAACTGAATTCTATCAGTATCTGTTCGCCCAAAAACACTTGCCCCAAGCCATCCGTTACCAATAGGAAGTGACCAATTTTCCCAATCCGCATCATAAGGCTTACCACCTGCTTTTATTTGTTTATAATCTGCCCCTCTATTGGGAGTCGGAACATCATACCATAATTGATACGTTTTATTTTGAGCAAAGGACGAAATACTTGTAGTAAACAGTATTCCAAAAGCTAATAACCTCATTTTCTTATTCATATAAAATAATTTCAATCTTATTTAATTCTTGTTTAAAACATCTCTTTCAATAAACTTCAACTTAAAACGTTTAATTTAATACATATAATGAATTACTTAATACCTAAAGAAGTTGTAAGTTATAAGTATTATGTAATAAACACAAATAATCGAAATACATGTTGCTCATTTTTTAAATTACTTTCTTAAAACATGATAATACTTATCAAATGTAAAATTTACATCAGCTATCATTTAGTGACAAAATATTTTGTAGCATAGTGGTTTTTCGTTTTAATGGTTAAATTACCATCTCTATATTGGGTTCAAACCCTCATAAGTGTTCACTGTCAGCGAAAAACTCATTTGCTACCTTTGGCAAGTATCATAAAAGCCTAAAATATGCATCGATTTATTCACCCTTTGAGTGCATTTATTGTGTCCTTCTATCCATTTATCGATACTTATGAGTCATTTTTTGAGTCCTTACATGTATTTATTTACTCTTAGCATTCATTTTTTATCTTTTGTATGCATCTTCTGACCTTTTGTATGCACCTTTTCATCCTCGTATGGTCGTTTTCTACCCCTTTGAATGGGCTTATTCATACTTAGCATCAATTAGTTCACCTTTTATTAGTCATTTTATAACCTTTGACAAGTCATTTTCCCATTATTAGTTGAAATAAATATGGGCGATATAACCAAAACCAACCTTTGCATATTAATTGTAGGTAAGTGTTTGTACAAATAACTATCAATAAATGCAAAACGACATTTATGTACACTAATTTCGACTCTTGCTTCACTTTAATACATTAATCAAGCTTTAAGTAATAAGTAAAATGCACACTTACATCAGATAAAAGTTGCTCAATTTATTTTAAATACATACTTAATGCTTAATTCCCATCGCCCAATTAATTCCTCCAATTACATGTGCTAACATATCCTTGTCTACGTAACAATTATCCGTATGCCCTAAGGCTGTTTGAAAAACTCGCCCCTTCTTACTATAATCATACCATGCAATAGGATGATTATTACCCATTGTACCACCTGAATACGATGTTTCATCAACAGAAATAAGGATATGTGCAGAAGTAATAACAGGTGAAACAAAATTGTAAATTTCATCAAAATGCATCCATGTCCTAGGCAATGACTTAGTGGAAGGATGAGTACTATCTTCAACTAAAAATTTAGCTTGTTGCTGCTTAGGATGATTCTTAAACTTACCACCAATAGTATTCATATACCAATCCCAATTCATTTCGCAATCTGTTCCAGTATGCAGGGTTATCAATCCACCACCCTTTTCTATGTACTTTTGAAATATTTCTTCTTGTTTTGTTCCCAAAACCTTTCCGGTAGTCATTAAAAAAACAACTGCTTTATACTGCTTCAATGATTTATACTCATTAAAAGCCAAAGAATCTTCGGTAAATGTAAGTACCCAACTTTGTTGATTTGCCATTTTGATGAGGGCCTCTTTTGCAGCAGGTATACTCTTATGACGAAATCCGTTTGTTTTGGAAAAGACGAGTATTTTGATTGATTTGGCCTGAACAAATGAAGTAACAAAAAGGAGTAGAAGAGAAAAGAAAAATAGTAATAATCGATTGTTCATTTTTTTTAATTTAGATAAGACTGTTGTCAATCTCAATTCTCCCAATTTTAATAACATAAGGAGGTATGACGAATAAAAGAGTCGAAAAGTTTAAAGCAACAATAATTTCATAAAATGCAGAATCCAATTTGGGTGAATAAAAGGTTTTCGCAGGTGCATAAAAGTTTTTCGCTGACCGTTAAACCTTACAAGGGGCTTTAAGCCCTAATAGCGTTGGTAATTCCACTATTCTAACGAAAAACTTTTATGTACCTTATTTTAAAGTTCTTTGTCATTTATTTCCACAATAACCTCCTTTGTGCCCTCAAGCGAGCATGAAATAGTATAATGGTTTGGTAAACACGCTTCTACCAATAAGTATTTTTTACCAATTATACACGCATTATGTTTCACGTTTCTTGCTTCCTCCCATTTATTTCTGCTATAATCAGC
>CANCPA010000253.1 GCA_947379895.1 Chitinophagaceae bacterium
TATTAACTGCAACCATGCTACTGTGAAATCTTACAACTTAGGTCTAATGCCTTGTGATTTTATAAATGACTTTAATTGAAATGAAACTAATAATGCGTTTCTAACAACTTGTCGACTTTTATTGTTGGCAAGAATATTTTACCTAACAATGATTAGTTTACATTGTTCATTTATTTTGAAAATAATTTAAAATAAATTTTTCATTGCATAGCCTACTAATCCAATAAACCTATTACAGACATTCTTCGCTACAATCCTTTGCGTAATTGTAACAGTTGAGAAATCTCTAACACACTTGTTTTAATTCCATTCATTCTGCAAACCACTGCTTACAGGTTTGGGCTACTTTGATTAATAGCAGTAAGACTGCTTTTGATGAGATGTCTCCGATGTCGACATGACGGGGAGACGGTGGGGATGAATGTCTGAACTGTTATAATAGGTGATTAGATTAATTTGGGTATTGTTACTTTATTTAATCATAACAAGCACAATATATCGCTCTAATAAGTATTCAAAAAATAATAGTTCTTTGTTTGATCAAATCTGTTAGATTTGCGAATCATTGACAAAACTAACACTTTACTGTGTCGTTATGGGTTTACCAAATATCTTTACTACTTTATCAATATCACTGCAATTCAAATCCCTCTTTCTATGAGTATAGAAACTTGGTATTTCAACCTTTATCCTTTACTCACCACCGTTTTTTAATCATTTTAAAAATAGTCAACAATGAATCATTCTTTACTTAAAGGTAGCATGGCTGCCCTAATTGCCCTCGTAATCGTAACTACAGTAAATGCACAAGCTCCGCAAAAGTTCAATTATCAAGCTGCCCTTCGTACTAACAATAATGTGCCGATTGTTAATACCCCTGTAGCCGTCAGGATTAGTATTGTAAGGGATTCTGCTTTCGGTACGGTTGTTTATACCGAAACACAAACGACTTCGAGTAATTCAAACGGTGTCATTAGTCTGCAGATTGGTACGGGGAAAGCAGTAATAGGCAACTTTTCTACTATTAATTGGGGGGCAGGCAATTATTATGTGAAAACAGAAACTGACCCTTCGGGCGGTACTAACTATACAACTAGTGGCACTGCACAACTGCTAAGTGTACCGTATGCATTATATGCTGCAAATAGTGGAACAACAGGAGCCGCAGGTAAGGATGGAGTGAGTGTTACAGCCACAAAAGTACTTAAGGATAGCTTATTTGTTACGTTGAGTAATGGACAAACGCTGAATGCAGGAAATGTAAGAGGTGCACAAGGAATACAAGGAATACAAGGTATTCAAGGATTGACAGGACTAACTGGTGCAAAAGGTGATAGTGGAGCAAGGGGATTGCAAGGAATTCAGGGAATACAAGGATTTAATGGTGATCAAGGAATACAGGGTATTCAAGGTTTGACAGGTGCAATGGGTGCGAAAGGAGATAGTGGGGCAAGGGGATTGCAAGGCATTCAAGGAATAAAAGGATTGAATGGTGATCAAGGAATACAGGGTATTCAGGGTTTGACAGGTGCAACGGGTGCGAAAGGAGATAGTGGAGCAAGGGGATTGCAAGGCATTCAAGGCATTCAAGGAATACAAGGATTGAATGGTGCTACTGGTGCAACGGGTCTACAGGGCATTCAAGGATTGACAGGTGCTACAGGTGAAAAGGGAGATAGCGGTGTGAGTGTAAGTGTGAGAAGTACAGTAGTAACTGGTGATAGCTTGTATGTTACGCTAAGTACAGGAGAGAAAATAAATGCAGGATATGTTAGAGGGCTTCAAGGTGCGGGCTTTCAGAATGGAACATCTTTTGGGCAGATTTTGTATTGGAATGGGAATATATGGGATACCATAAAAGTAGGAAAGAGAGGGCAGATTTTACAACTAAACAGTAACAATGTTCCTCAATGGACAGGGCTAACATATCCTACAATAACAACTTTACCTGCATCAGACATTTCCTACAATAATGCAGTTTTGAAAGGTATAATCATTGATGGAGGAGGTGTTGGTAAAGACACCGTTAATACGTCATTTTATATCAGCACAGTTTCCAATGCACCCATATCTTCATTTAAACAAATCAATACATTACTAAGAAATGTTGATACGTTCTACATTGATTTATTAGGTTCAGGTGATACATTATTGTCTAATACAACTTATTATATAAGGGCATCAGGATACAATAACCAATATAATGATGCAAGTGGAGGAAGTACAATTGGTAATGAAATAAGTTTTACGACTTCTAATATACCTAAGTTGACTATTGGGCAAAATCATGCAGGTGGTATTATTTTTTATTTAGACAACTCTGGCAAACATGGTCTTGTATGTGCCACTACCGATCAAAGCAAATATGCAATTTGGGCGAGCGATAATGTTACTCACGCAAATGCAACCGCTACGACGATAGGTGCCGGGGCCGCAAACACATCGAAAATTATAGCCGTTTTGGGCAGCAATTGCGTCGCAGCCACTTGCCGCAATTATCGAGGGGGAGGATTCACAGATTGGTTTCTTCCTTCAAAAGACGAGCTGAACGAATTGTATAATAATTCGGCTGAGGTTAGCGGTTTGGGAACGGACACCTATTGGAGCAGTTCGGAGTCCGTTTACAGTGCCTTCACTTGTGCATGGTATCAGTACTTCTTCATTGGCAGTCAGGTCTTCACTAATAAGAACTACACGGCCTGTGTGCGTGCTGTGCGGGCTTTTTAACTATTTTCTTTTTTAATTATTAATTTACCGCGTAGCTGTCGAAAATATTTTTTATGGCAATGTCCTACCGCTTGTGAAAATCAGGGTGTCGCTGTAGAATGCCTTTGACGTGTGATATTATTAAGAAGTTGAGAATAGGAATTGTGTTTGAAAAGTAAGGAGTACGGTTTGAGAGGGGGTAGGTAGATAGAAAAAATGTATTTATACAAATGAAGGTTTAAGATATGTAGTGTTTCAATGTAGATTTGGAAAATTAAAAAGAGTATAATGAGATTAGTGGCAGCATATCCAAAGAACAAAGTGCAAGAAAAGGCGGTAAAGGCAGTATTGAAGGCAATGGATGTGCCTTTTGAAGAGGAACCAATTGTAGATGATACCGCCTATCTTTTATCTACTAATGCTAATAAACAAAGGTTGGCAGAAAGCATGGAAGCAAAAAGTAAGGGAGAGGGAAAAGTGTTAAAAATAGATGAATTGTGGAAGTGATACTCTTGCCACAAGCTATGGTAGATGTTGAGTATTGGAAAAAGAGTGGCAATAAGCAATTAGAACAAAAGATAACCAACCTAATAAAAGCAATTGTGGAAAGTCCATTTACAGGAATTGGTAACCCAGAAGCATTAAAACACGAGTTGGTTGGCAAGTGGTCAAGACGAATTAATAAGGAACATCGGATAGTGTATGAAGTGCAAGGAGATAAGCTAATTATACATCAACTAAGGTTTCATAATTAGGTTATTATTTAGATTTTGCCCCCCCCGCACCCGCTCGTGACAATTAGGGTATTGCTGTCGCACGTCTTTGACGTGAGATACTATAAAGAAGTTCTGAATAGGAATAGCATTAGAAAAGTAAGGAGTAAGGTTTAAGAGATGGGTAGGTAGAATTGGCATCTTTTATAAAGTTACCAATTCTGATGAGGCAGCTGATAAATTATTTATTTTTTTGAAAGCCTTTAATTACAAAAATTTATAACATGGGACTTGTTTATGCAGATATTGAACTAATAAACGCAGATGATTTGGCATTGGCTCGCAAGCATATCATTGGAGAAGAAGAAATTAAGAGTATGCACTTAAATATGTTAGCAGATAGTGGCGCTTTTATGATGGCTATCAATGAGAATATTCAAGAAAGATTGCAACTTCCATTTCTTGAAAAGAGAAAGGCGATAATGGCTGACGGAACAATTGTAGAATATGATACAGTGGGGCCGATAATGGTAAAATTTAAAAACAGGACTGCTACTTGTAATGCCTTTGTTTTAAATTGGGATGCCGAACCCTTACTTGGAGCAATACCAATGGAAGAAATGGATGTATTGATTCATCCACAAAGACAAGAGTTGATAGTAAACCCAGAGCATCCCGATTATGCTGTTTTGAAAATGAAATAATAAAATCGTTGTTGCACTTCACAAGTAATTAATTAAAAACAGAGGAAGAGGATGGGTTACGTGGTGAAAGTTGAACGAATCCCTACTAGGTTTTGAAGTTGGTTTTAAACAAAAAAATATTAAATAAATCATCATGAAAAAATATTTACTATTAATCGTAATGGCTATCAGTGGTAGTCAATTAATGGCACAAGTTGTCAATCCACAAGTGGTAGCTGCAAGTGGTGGCGTTTATCAGGCTGCTACGTTTGATAATAATTTTACAGTGGGCGAACCCATTGTAGAATTAGTTTCGAGTGGGAATTTAACTGTGTCGCAGGGCTTTCAACAGGCTAATGCTACTTGCTTTGCATTAAATGGAGGCATCGCAACTTCTACGGGTGCTGCAATTCCAAATGTAACTGTTGGGTTGGATGGCTATTGTGATAGCTTTCAAACCATACAGAATAGATATACATTTACCCTGTTAGGTGGAAAATATTCGGTAAGACCATTTAAGAATAATGACAAAACAATTGCTAACGGTGTTAATGGCACTGATATTTCTTTAATACAGAGTCATATTTTGAAGAAAGTAATTTTGAACACTCCATATAAGTTGATAGCGGCGGATGTTAATAGCGATGGAATTGTAAATGGTACTGATATTGCGTTAATCAAGTCGCTCATTTTGAAACGTATTACCCAATTTACAGGAAGTAAACTTTGGGCATTTGTAGATAGCAGTTATGCATTTGCAAATCCAACAAAACCCTTCCCATTCAAGGATAGTATAAGTTTTGATTTTATGAATGCAAATCAACCCAACCAAAGTTTTATTGGGATGAAATTAGGAGATGTCAATAATGATTGGAATTCAGCAGTATTAGGAGTTTCAAATAGAACCACTCCTATTGAATTGTTCAATGATAATATTTCAGTAAATAGTGCCATCACAGAAGTTCGTGTTCCTATTAGAGTTAAGAATTTCAAGAATATCATGGGTATGCAATACACCCTGAACTTCAACAGCGATGTGTTGGAATTAAAATCTGTAGAAAACAACAATATAGGCGCAGAGTACAATATTGACTATTCAGAAGAAGGTAAACTTCCATTCTTGTGGGTAAATCCTAAAAGCGAGGCAACCACACTTTCTGATAGCAGTGTATTGTTTGAGTTAGTATTTAATAAGAGAAGGAATCTAATCAATGAAGTAATCAGCCTGACTTCAGATATTACGGCAATCAATGCATTTGATGGAAATTACAATACGGTAGGTATCAGAAAAGTAGGAGGGGAGATTTCGGAAAATGTGATTGTTGCAAATACGATGTCTGTTTACCCGAATCCTGCTAAAGAGTCGATTTTTATAAAGGGTAATCATATCGATAAGATTCAGGTGATAGATAATTTCGGCAAAGTAATCAAATTGATTTCATTACATGATGCGACTAATCCTGCTATTAAGGTGAGCAGTCTTACTTCGGGTGTCTATCATTTGCGAATGATCACTTCAGACGGGAAAGTAAACGCAGTTAATTTTATAAAGGAATAGGACAGAGTAGAGCATATTGATCATTAATAGTCTTCTATTAACCTCCCGGAAGTTTCAAATTTTCGGGAGGTTTTAGTTTTATACGTTCTTATAAATATTTGATTCGGGAATTAATAGATAAGTTTTTATTAATCAATATGACTGTTCTATTAACATATACAACTTTCTACTAAGAAAAGGGATTAAAATTAGCGAACAACTTATTTGACCTTGATTGAGTGGAATTAGTACTATCACATTGTTATTTCAACACTTAATTTCAAAAAATGGGGGGGAACTCCTTTTTTGACGTAATTGGTTAGTGAAATTGTATTTGTTATTTTACTCAAAATGACAATAATTAATCATTGGTATAAAATAGTTCACAGGATATAAATTATTATATGAAAAAATATTTCTTGCTTATTACCCTTGCATTCATCGTTTCTATTTCTTTTTCTCAAAAAATCCTGACTACACCTCCTTCCAAACATTCATTTGATAAAGGATGGCGTTTTCATTTGGGTGATATTCCTTTTCCAATTATCAAAGGAGAAGAAATGACTTATCGAAGTGCAAAAGCAGGAAAAGCTTGGGGTGCAGCTGCCCCTGAATATGATGATTCTAAATGGAGAACCCTAACAGTACCGCATGATTGGGCTGTGGAATTGCCAATAGATTCTACCGAAAATGAAGC
>CANCPA010000254.1 GCA_947379895.1 Chitinophagaceae bacterium
TGATACATGGCTACAGGGTGCATTTCGGGTTCACCCAAATCTCCCCACCAACCTTCAACGCCAATCGACATCTGTTTCTTATAATATTTCCAAAACCAATCCTTTGCATCTTTTCTGAAAATATCTACTAATCCTGCATTTCCAAAATAAAAGTCAGTAATCTGATAAGGGTTTCCAAGACTATCCGTTGCCAAAAAAGGTCTTGAATCATTATAGGTCAAAGTATTTTTTACAATAAACGGTTCTGTGACCAAGATGGTATTTACATGGTCTTTCTTAAAATCGGCAATCATGCCTGCGGGGTTCGGCCATTTTGTTTTGTTAACCCAATCCAAATTTCCTAATCCATTCTTGATGCTATCGCCAAACCAAAACAAGTCGAATATCACCCCATCAACAGGAATATGTTCGGCTTTCATTTGACTGTAAATTTCTTTCACTTGAGTTTCACTCGAATAACCAAATCGACTCATCAGATTTCCTAAAGCCCATCGAGGAGGCAAGGGTTGAGTACCTGTAAGAGCATAATAATTTTGTAAAATAGCCTTATAGTCTTTACCCAAGATGATATAAAAAGTAAGAGAACCACTCTCTGCACCATATTCCCACACAGATGAATCTTTCTTGCAAATGTCCACATAACCACGGGAAGGATTATCAAACAAAAGGGCATATCCATTTGAGGAAGTAAAGAAAGGCACACTATAATTCAGGTGGTCAGCCCCTTCGCCATAACCATACCAAGGGGCATTATATAAATCCAACTTGTAACCCCTTCTATTTAAAGGCAAAGCACGTTCACCACCACCAAAGATTTTTTCTTCACTAGATAAATTAAAATAGAATCCTCTAAATCCACTCGTATTATGTGTGCCACTAATCGTAACCTTATTTCCCACAACGATTGTCTTTCCCTTCTGCAGAACAGGACATTTGATAGGAGTAACAGATTGTTTTAAGATGACGGCATCACTGATGTTTTCATTCTTAGTATATCCGGTAGGATTAAAAGTCACCTTGATTATATCAGAACGTAAGGACACAAAACTAAACGAACCCTTATCGGTTTTGATAACTGTAGATTGTTGAGAAAAAGCAGTACAATTGACAAGCAAAACAATTGAAAGCAGCAGAGACCTAATCATAAAGCAAACTATTTGAAAATAAAAGTAAGGGAAGAAATTGAAATGGAATTATAACTTTTCAATAATCAGTCCAAGATACTGTGGCTTACATTATTTAGTTTGCAATTTGAAAACTAATCACTACTTTCACCGAATGAAAATACTTGTAAAAAGGACAATTCATTATTACATTAGCAAATATCCAAATGCTGAAAAGGGTTTATTGCTATGGGTGACTGAGTTTTCTAAATACAGTTTCACAAACTTTAATGAGTTAAAAAGTATTTATGGTAATGCAAGTATCATCAATAATAACAGGGTAATTTTCAATATCAAGGGTAATGATTTCAGATTAATAGGTTCTATCAATTTTATTCAACAAGCATGCTATGTAATTTGGTTTGGTACACATAAGGAATATGATAGTATTAATGCAGCTACAATTGCTTTTGATATCAATATACAAAACTTTAAAACTAAGGAATTATGATTTGGAAAGTGTTAAAAACAGAAGAAGAATATACCAAAGCAACTAATAGGTTGATGGAAATTTTCCATGCAGAATTAGGAACACCCGAAGGTGATGAAATGGAATTATTGACTGTCCTAGTAAAAGACTACGACGACAAATATTATGAGTTACCACTAGTCAGTCCTTTGGAGGCTATAAAATATAAAATGGAGGAAAGAGGTATTAAAGCAAAGGACCTTGAACCACTAATTGGTAGTAAGGGACATGTATCTTCAATTCTATCTGGAAGAAGGGAACTAACACTTAAAATTGCTCAAAGGCTAAAGGATTATTTTCAATTACCCGCAGAAACGTTCTTACGTTCTTCATAATGTAAAGTCTATTTCTAAATATTTTCATAAACCAATCCATTACTCCATCGTTACCGTAGTATTTTAGATGGTAAAAACCATTGTGGCATACTTTTGAAGTAATAATAGAAAATAATTACATGATAAAGAATACACTACTTGCAATTGCTACCTTGATTTTATTTTCCTACCATTCTTTTTCGCAGAATAAAGGGATACCTTTTTACATAGCGAATGCCCCATTCAAAATGTCTGAAGTAAAGACACCCACTTTCCCCGATAAGAAGTTTGATATTACGTCCTTTGGTGCTAAGTCAAAAAGTGGCTTTTTAAATACGAAGGCAATTAATAGTGCGATTGATGCTTGTTCGTCTGCAGGTGGAGGAACTGTTGTGATACCAAAAGGTGTTTGGCTGACAGGACCTATTGAAATGAAAAGCAATGTAAATCTGTATGCGTCTAAAGATGCAGAAATTGATTTCACCAAAGACCATACACAATATCCGATGATTAGTAATGGAAGTAAGGGAGGTAAGTTTGTGACACAATCACCTATCTATGCTTTCGAAGCCAAAAACTTTGCTATTACAGGGGAAGGTGTTTTTGATGGTGGTGGAGATAGTTGGAGGGAAATTAAAAAGAGTAAATGCGATAAAGCACAATGGGAAATGCTGCAAAAGAATGGTGGTGTGATAGCAAATGATGGTAAGATATGGTGGCCGAGTTTTGAAGCATCGAGGGGAGATGCCTACTTGAAGAGTCTAAAAAGCAAGACTAACTTAACTGCTGAAGATTTCATTCCTGCAAGAGATTTTTTGCGTCCCTACATGGTTTACTTTATTGGTTGTCAAAATATATTATTGGAGGGAGTCACCTTAAAGAACTCGCCAAAGTTTGTATTCTATCCAAATAAATGTACTAACCTCACCATGAATAAAGTGAATGTATATAATGATTGGGCTGCACAAAATGGTGATGGTATTGATATCAGTGCCTGCAAGAATGTAATTATTTATCAATGCACCGTCAATGCAGGTGATGATGGGATTTGTATGAAATCGAGTGGGAAAACTGAAACACCTACCTCTGCAAACTTGGAGAATATTGTCATTGCGGAATGCACTGTTTTGAGGGCGCATGGAGGATTTGTGATTGGTAGCAATACCGATGGTGGCATGAATAACATATTTGTAACGAACTGTATGTTTAATGGTAGCGATATTGGCGTGAGGGTAAAGAGTAATACAGGAGTGGGTGGTTATGTTCATAATATCTTTATTCAGGATATTCGGATGAAAGATATTGCAGGGGAGGCATTCTCTTTTACAACCGATTATTTGAATATAGAATCAGGAAAGGATAAGAATGCTGCAATGCCTACTGAAAACGATAAGGTGCCCGAGTTTACAGATTTCCATTGTAAAAATATTACTTGTGATGGTGCAGTAAAGGCATTCTTACTTTCGGGCTTGTCACAAAAAAAGATTAATCATCTCTACTTCGAAAACATTGCAATCACTTCGGGAAGTGGTTTTGAGTGTAAGGAATCGGAAGATATATTCTTGAAGAATGTCAATATTACCACGGGAGATGCAAATCCCTTTAAGACAAATGGCTGTAAGGGGATTCATATCAACGAATAAATTTCGAGTTTCTTTACCACAAGGAACACAAGGATATAAAATTTAAAGTCATTGAATTAAGGAAGGTTTCGCTTAAAACGAAGCCTTCCTTTTTAGTTAGTACATGCTTAACTAAACGACATTGATTTAGCGTTGAAATTCTAATCTAAGCTTATAGGACTTTGAGAAATGGACTTAGCACTTAAATTAATGCGATTGGAAGTAGAAGAAAAACGATTGAAAGTTAAAGAAATGAGGGTAATAGTTCAATCAATGCGTGTAATACTTTAAGAAATGGAGTTGGAAGTTCAAGAAAAATGGATAGCACTTCAAGAAATGGGGTTCGACCTTAGAGAAATGGGGTTCGACCTTAGAGAAATGAGCTATGATTTTGCAGAAATATTTAAACAGAACCGGATTAAGCTTTATTATTCACTCACCTTACGCAAGCTCAAAAATTTCTAAAAAATGGTTACCACATAGGTACATTAGGCACATAGAAAACAATTTCTAAGGTAAAAAGCGTTTCACTTTAAGTTCACATAGACTCGAGTTTAAAAAAGTAAAACTTTTTTTCTATGTTTTCTTTTCTAGACTAGAATAAATTACTATGTGCCTATTGTGCCTATGTAGTAAATCTTTATTAATTGTTTAAATGTTGCGTAACATGAGTTATTCACTGAAGATTAATTATTTCATTATTGGAAACCCTATCCTTAACCAATCATCTTCCATATCTGTGCGATGCCTGCTAATCCGAAAAAGAATGCCATTATCTTATTTAATGTCTTACTATTTAATTCAAACTTTGAGATGATATAGTTGCCTGCATAGATGTAGACCATCAATCCTGTTACGGTTCCGATACCGGCACCTAACGTAAAAATGTTATACTGTAGGGTGCTTGAATGTAATACTTTCCAATCGAGCATGAAGTTGCTCCATAGTAACCAAAAGGGAATTTGTCCAGGATTCATTGCACTTAACATCATTCCAAAAGCAAATCGGTTCATACTATGGTCGAGGAGTTTACTCTTTTTTGTTTCGTGATAAGTCATGACACTACGAATACTGACAATACATAAGATGACAAAGAATCCTGCAGTTATCCATCCGATTGCCGTCACCACATCGGGATGTTTGTAGAGGATATCCATGCAAGAAAGGGAGATTCGGAGATATAGCATTTCAATTACTGTAACGCCCCACGTAAATAGCATAGCGGGCTTCACACCTTCTTCCATACCAATTTGTGTGGAAGTAAGACTCATACTTCCTAAGGCAATCTGCCCTACAAAACTCACGAGCCATCCCATAAACAATACCAAAAGAAATACTGTCATCATAAATTTCAATTAATTAAAGTAAGTTGTAAGTAGTAGGTAATAGGTATTAGGTTGTAGGTTACAACCTAATACCTATTACCTACTACTTATTACTTATTACTCATCACTTTGTTCAAGACTAATTGCCACTCCCAAGCATCTTTTTCTACTTTCTTGATCTTATCAATCACATTCAAATAACTTTTATCAAAAAAGGATGCCAAGACTAATGCATAAATCCCTTGAGTGGGTTGAAAAAGATGACCAATTTCAAATGCCTTTTCATGGTTTTGTGCTCTCTTTCTATCGAACTCAACTTTACTATTCACATATTCAGCATGTGTTTTCTCTCCTGTCATATAAGGGAGTAACCAATCAAAAGATTTTTTAATGCTTGTCTCTTTTTGAGAAACAAAAGTAAATTCATTAGTTCCATTTGCTCTTTTGATGATAATTGCCAAAGTTGTTAATGGTTCTAAGTCATATAAGTGATAGTGCATGGCATCTCTTTCTAAGAAATCAAAAGAAGTTCCATCAGGATTTAGGTTAGTGGTAATCTGTGTTTCGATACCTGTAATGGCATAGTCAATATATTTTTTATCATTCAATATAAAACCTATTTGACCTACTACTTTTAGTCGATGTGAATGCCAATTATTCATGGAGGTAACTTTTCCTTTCTTCCCTTTTTTCAGTTCAGCATCTGCAATTGTAACCAACCAATTATCGATAGTTTGTCGATCAGACTCTTTAATATCAGAACGAATCATGTCATATCCCATCATAACATCATCCAATTTTGTATCGTTTATCGGATTTCCGGTGGGGTGATTAACCGTTGCCCATGCAACTAAATATTCGGTAACCTTTGAAAGGTAATCAGGCCTTCCTTCAATTTGATAAGCTAATGATAAAGCATAAATTTTCTTATAATCTTTCATTGAGATTTGAGATGCAATCTTATCGGGATGATTAGTCAAATGACCTTCAGAAACGATTGTATCTCTTGGATTTGGATTTTCGGACAATGCTTTGTTAGCGATATTTAACCATGAAGTATATAAATCAGCAGTTTTCTTTTCTGATTTGGCAGATCCTTTCAACTGATTAACCTCGGACTTGTTTAGACCTACAAATTGGGCATTTACTATGGAAATAAATCCTGTTATAAACAACAAAACAACGATTCTTTTCATATTTTTAAATTATAAGAGGCGCAATATACCCTACTTTGCAACATCAGGAATAGTATTTGGGATTTTTCGATTAAACCTCACCTCATATAAAAGTCTATTTTGCGCTGTCTTGTATTTTCAGTAACAAGACAGTTTTTTATAAACAATTTAATTCACTAACGATGTCTTCATCTTTCTTTCGT
>CANCPA010000255.1 GCA_947379895.1 Chitinophagaceae bacterium
GCAGAATCAGTAGAAATTTGGACAGACGTAACAGGAATGATGACTGCCGACCCTCGTTGGGTGGCTAATGCCCGCACTATTCCTTTTACTTCTTATCGTGAAGCAATGGAATTGTCGCATTTTGGTGCAAAAGTTATTTATCCTCCTACCATTCAGCCGGCAATGGATTTGGATATTCCGATTTGGATAAAAAATACCTTCAAACCCGAAGAGGCAGGTACTCTTATAGAACATGTTTCTCATGCACAGGCTTCTGACGAAGGAAGTATTATCACAGGTATTTCTAGTATCAATCATATTGCATTATTGACACTTGAAGGAAGTGGCATGATTGGTATTCCTGGTTTTTCAAAGCGTTTGTTCGAGGCATTAGCAGCAGTTCAGGTAAATGTAATTTTGATTACACAGAGTTCTTCCGAACATTCTATTTGTGTGGCAGTTAATACTATAGATGCTGATAAGGCAAAAGTAGCCGTTGATACTGCCTTTGAAATTGAATTATTAAATAAAAAAGTGGACCCTCTAAAGGTAGAAACCGAACTTTCTATCATTGCCTTAGTTGGAGATAAGATGAGAAGTCATCCGGGTATTGCAGGAAAGATGTTCAGTGCTTTGGGAAGAAACGGGGTTAATATCCGTGCAATTGCACAGGGTTCTTCTGAAAGAAATATATCATCAGTTGTTGCTTTTGCTGATGTAAAGAAAGCCGTAAATGTATTGCATGAGGCATTCTTTGAAACTACTTACAAACAATTGAACTTATTTATATGTGGTGCAGGAAATGTGGGTAGCAAACTGATAGAACAAATTAGAAAGCAAAAGGATTATCTACAAATACATCATAACCTACAGGCAAGAATTACAGGTATTGCTACAAGTAAGAAGATGTTATTTGCTGATAATGGCAATGAAATAGACCTGAATAATTGGAAGGAGTCTTTACAAGCAGCCCCTGCCATGAATTTGGAAACTTATATTCAAACAATTGATGACAAGAATCTAAGAAATAGTGTATTTGTAGATGTTACTGCAAATGGAGATGTGGCAGGCATTTATGACAAAATATTATCGAAGAGTATTGCAATCGTTGCTTGTAATAAGATTGCGGCATCGTCGCCTTATGCAAATTATAAGCACTTGAAAGCCCTTTCTAAATCATTTAATGTGCCTTATTTGTTTGAAACAAATGTGGGTGCAGCACTTCCTGTTATTGGAACCTTGAATGATTTGATAAAGAGTGGAGATTGGATTAATAAGATTCAGGCTGTACTTTCTGGTACGTTGAACTTTGTTTTCAATAACTATGATGGTACAAAACCATTTTCTGAAGTGGTTAGGGAAGCGCAACGACAAGGTTTCACAGAACCCGACCCACGTTTGGATTTGGGAGGAACAGATGTAATGCGTAAGATTATGATTTTGGCACGTGAAATAGGAGAAGAGATGGAAATGGAGGATATTAAGAATACACCATTCCTACCTGCCTCCTGTTTTGAAGGAAGTGTAGAAGATTTTTATCAAGAAATGGAAAAGCATGAGGCGCACTTCAAGGCATTGTATGATGCTGCAGCCAAAGAAAATTGCAAGTTGAAGTTTGTAGCACAGTTCGAGAATCAGAAGGCAAGTGTTGGTTTGCAACATATTCCTTCGCATAGCGATTTCTACCATTTGTATGGAAAAGATAATTTGGTTTTATTCTATACCGAACGATACCCAGAACAACCTATGGTAATTAAGGGTGCTGGTGCAGGTGCAGATGTTACTGCAAGTGGCATCTTTGCAGATATAATGAGGGTGGTATAAAGTAATCCAAAAAGAAATTAAAATTATTTCTATTATGAATCTGATTAAAAAATATTACTCTCCTACTAACTCCCAATTAGGGGTTGGGGGTGGGGGGAAGTCTGTTTCAGTCCTTTCCCCTGCAACAGTGGCAAATGTTGTTTGTGGTTTCGACATTCTTGGTTTTGCATTAAGCAATCCAAATGATGAAGTGACCATTTCAATTAGCGATGAAGTTGGCGTACAAATCATCAATCAAGATGACTTTAACTTACCGACAGACCCTGAAAAGAATGTTTCTGGAGCAGCATTATTGGCCATGTTAGAAGAATGTCCAGATGTAAAAGGGTTTACCTTAATCAGTAAGAAACATATCAAACCTGGAAGTGGGATTGGAAGTAGTGCTGCAAGTGCTGCAGGCCCTGTAGTTGCTGCCAATTACTTATTAGGTAATCGTTTTAGCAAAGAAGACTTAGTACGCTTTGCCATGTTTGGCGAAAAAGTGGCAAGCGGCGTGAAACATGCCGATAATATTGCCCCAGCTATTTATGGCGGTGTTACTTTGATTCGTTCTATTTTCCCTTTAGATATTATTGCAATCGATGCACCTGAGTTATATGTTACGGTTGTACATCCTCAAATAGAAGTTCGTACAGCAGATGCAAGAATGATTCTAAAGCAAAATGTATTATTAAAGAATGCCATCAAGCAATGGGGAAATATTGCAGGATTGGTAGCAGGATTAATCAAGCATGATTATGATTTGATTGGTCGTAGTTTGGAAGATGTCATCATAGAACCTGTTCGAAGTATCTTGATTCCTGGATTCAATGAAGTGAAATCGAGATGTAAGGAAGCGGGTGCTTTAGGTGGCGGCATCAGTGGAAGTGGACCTTCCATTTTTATGTTAAGCAAAGATGAAGAAACTGCAAAATCAGTAGAAAAAGAAATGATTAGCATCTACGAAAGAATAGGATTGGATTATCAGACACACTTGACTACGATTAATCAGGAGGGAGTGAGACTATTATAAATAATGATAAAACTTAGCCAATATAATTTAATTGCCGACATTAAGCAAAAAGTTCGAAGTGCTCAATATGAGGCTCTGAAAGTTGTTAATGTACAATTAAAAAATTCATATTGGGAGATAGGAAAATCAATAGCAGAGAAGCAATCTGAAAGTTGGGGTAAGGCAATTGTTCAAACTTTATCAAAAGAACTCCAGAATGAGTTTCCTGGAATTTCTGGTTTTTCAACAACCAACCTTTGGTTAATGACTCAATTTTTTGATGAATACAATCAGGATGAAATTCTCCAACCACTGGTTGGAGAAATTAGTTGGACTAAGCATATAGTTATTTTAACTAAGTGTAAGAATAATCAAGAACGACAATTTTATATTCTATCAACAAAGAAATTTGGTTGGATTAAAAATGTTCTAATTCATCAAATAGAAAATAACACTTTTGAAAAGTATTTGCTTAATCAAACAAACTTTGATATTACTTTATCGGAAAGTATCAAAAATCAAGCTTATTTAGCAGTAAAAGATGAATATACTTTTGATTTTTTAAATTTATCTACAGAGCATTCTGAAAGTGATTTAGAGCAAGCCCTTATTCAAAATATTAGAGGCTTTTTATTAGAACTTGGACATAATTATTCCTTTATAGGAAATCAGTATAAACTTGTACTTAGTAATAAGGAGTATTTTATTGATTTGCTTCTATTTCATAGAGAATTACAGTGTTTGGTTGCCATTGAATTAAAAGTTGGAGAATTCTTACCAGAGTATAAAGGAAAAATGGAATTTTATCTTTCAGTTTTGAATGACACAATTAGATTTCCTCATGAAAATGAGTCCATAGGAATAATTATTTGTAAAACTAAAGACTGTACAATTGTTGAATATTCATTAAAAAGTAGTTCCTTACCAATTGGTGTTGCAACGTATAGAACCTCAGAACTATTGCCAAAGCAATATGAAAAACTATTGCCAAGTAGCCATATTATAGCTGAAAAAATTAGTCAATTCTTTAATACTAAGTAAAAAATATACTACATGAATTATTATAGTCTAAATAATCAATCGCCAAAAGTAACATTTGGAGAAGCGGCACTAAGGGGTCAGGCACCCGATAAGGGTTTATATTTTCCCGAAAGAGTTCCTTCCCTTCCAGATGGATTTATAAAAAATATCAAGAATCTTTCTAAAGAAGAAATTGGGTTCACGGTTATGAAACCTTATGTGGGGGACAGTTTACCCGACGATGTATTGCAGCAGATTATTAAAGAAACCATCAATTTCGAGTTTCCCTTAGTTCCTATTACTGATAATATTTCCTCATTAGAATTGTTTCATGGCCCTACACTCGCCTTTAAGGATGTGGGTGCACGGTTTATGAGTCGTTGTTTGGGCTACTTTAACCGTAATGCCTATCATCATACTACTGTTTTAGTGGCTACTTCGGGCGATACGGGAGGTGCAGTTGCAAATGGATTCTTAGGAGTTGATGGAATTGATGTGGTTATCTTATATCCTTCAGGAAAGGTGAGTAAGATTCAGGAATTGCAATTGACCACACTTGGAAAGAATATTAAAGCAATAGAGGTAAATGGTACTTTCGATGATTGTCAAGCAATGGTGAAACAAGTATTTGCCGATGCCGATTTGAACAATAAGTTATCCCTTACTTCCGCTAACTCTATTAATGTAGCTAGGTGGTTGCCACAGCAATTGTACTACTTTTTGGCTTGTCAACAATGGCAACATGACGAAGCGCCTGTAATTTGCGTTCCAAGCGGAAATTTTGGCAATATCTGTGCAGGAGTCATCGCAAATATCTCTGGATTACCCGTCAAACATTTCTTGGCAGCCTGTAATGCAAATGATGTGGTGCCCGAATATATGCAAACGGCTAAATATCTTCCAAAGCCAGCAATTGCAACGGTTTCAAATGCGATGGATGTTGGAAATCCAAGCAATTTCATTAGGATTTTCGAGTTGTTTCAGCAACAATTTGAATCCTTAAAATCAATGTTCAGCAGCGTAAGTATTTCTGACAAAATTACCGTTGAAACCATCAAAAGAGTCTATAACGAGCATCATTATACACTCGACCCGCATGGTGCAGTGGCTTATTTTGCTTTGGAACAATACTTGAAGGATGGTTTTCAGTCTCTTGAAAAAGGAATAATATTGGAAACAGCACATCCAGTTAAATTCCCTGATACAGTAGAAGAAGCAATAGGAACAGAAGTTGCCATTCCTGAAGAAGTGAAATACTTGTTAGACCAACAAAAGCAAAGCATTTTGATGGAAGCAAGCTTTGATGACTTAAAAGAATGGTTGATGAACAGATAGGTTGTACGTTATAAGTATTAAGTTATAGGTAAATAAAGAGACTATCATGCAAAGATGCTGATAGTCTTTTTTATTTATAAATAAGAAATTGAAGAAAACAAGGAATTATGCAACAATAATAATAATTCTGCATGTTGATATAGGCGACTTTTACACAACTTTTTTAAATTGAATATAAATATTAAATACCCGTTTAGGGAAATATATGAATCTGAATAATTATACTATCAAAGCACAAGAAACAATTGGTGCCGCTCAACAGTTGGCATTCAATAATGGTAATCCAAACATTGAAACAAATCATTTATTGAAGGCCTTACTCAAAGATGAAGACAGTTCTATTGACTATCTTTTGAAGAAGAATTCAGTAAATACAAGTCTTATTCATTCTAAATTAGATGAAAGCATCAAACGTTTGCCTAAAGCAAATGGTGTAGAACCTGCGACTACAATGGGGAGGGACTTAAATAATGTATTATTAAAAGCTACTGCCTCTATCAGCAATTTCAAGGATGAATTTGTGAGTGTAGAACATCTCTTGCTTGGTTTGTTACAAGTGAATGATGATACAGGAAAGCTATTGAAGGATGCAGGATTAACCGAAAAAGGGTTGGTTGCAGCTATAGTTGATTTAAGAAAAGGAAGTACGGTCAATTCTCAAACAAGTTCTAATCAATACAATGCCTTGCAGAAGTATGCAAAGAATTTGAATGATTTAGCCCGCCAAGGAAAATTAGACCCTGTTATTGGTCGTGACGAAGAAATCAGGCGTACACTGCATATCTTAACAAGAAGGAGTAAGAACAACCCAATTTTGGTGGGAGAACCTGGCGTTGGTAAAACAGCAATTGCAGAAGGTTTGGCAATGCGTATTGTAAATGGAGACGTTCCTGAAAATTTAAAAAGCAAAATAATCTTCGCCTTAGATATGGGCTTATTGATTGCAGGTGCAAAGTATAAAGGTGAGTTTGAGGAACGTTTGAAAGCCGTTGTTAAAGAAGTTGGCGAAAGTGATGGCGACATCAT
>CANCPA010000256.1 GCA_947379895.1 Chitinophagaceae bacterium
CCATACATTTTCCTCATCGGACGACGTAACCTTTCTGCAATCAAATACATACTAGGTACAATAATCAATGTCATAAAGAAGGCAAATGCCAAACCAAATATAATTGTCCAACTTAGTGGTTTCCAGAATGCTACGTTATCTCCTCCAAAGAAAATATGTGGTTTCAATTCACTAAACAATGTGATGAAGTTAATATTGAATCCAACTGCAATAGGAATAAACCCTAAAATTGCGGCTACAGCTGTTAACAATACAGGTATAATACGTGTTTTTCCTGCTTGTATCAAGGCTTCCCTTGTTTTCAATCCACGACTGCGTAGTTCATCCGTAAACTCTATTACCAAGATACCGTTCTTGACCACAATACCTGCAAGTCCGACAATACCTAAACCGGTCATTAACACAGAAACTTCCATTCCTGTTGCCGCAAAGCCTAAGAATACGCCAATGACACTGAAGATGATTTCACAAAGTATGATAACAGGTTTACTTACACTATTGAATTGAATCACCAAAATGAATAAGATAGCGGCCAAAGCAATAATCAACGCCTTACCTAAGAATGCGCCTGTTTCTGCTTGTTGCTCTCCTTCACCCGTTTGCTTGATACTGACGCCATCAACGCATCCCTTAAAGTTGGCAATATGACCGGCAATCACCGAATTTACAGCCGTTGCATTATATCCTTGTGTCGTTAATACATTAGATACAAGGCTAATCACTCTTTTTTGATTCTTACGTTTCACACTACCTAGTGTACTCGAAGGTTCAAAGGTTACCAATGAACTGATTGGAATATTCTTGATAGCACCTCCCGATGCAAAGTCTCTAAAATATATCTTCATATTGAGTAATTCAGCCAAATTCTTACGTTGAATCTCATTATTTCTCAACTGAATTTTATATTCATCCTTACCTTCTTTTATCTTCGAAACTTCTCTGCCAAATAAGGCAGTCCTGATAGCCATTCCAATTTGTGCAGTAGAGACACCTTCAATCAAGGCGCGTTGACGATTCACTTTTAAGGTAATCTCAGGATTGTTCAAATCCACATTCATCTTCAACTCCTCTACTCCAGGCACCTGAATTGAATCGAGATAGTCTTTTAAAGCATTTGATGTTTTAATCAGACCATCAAAATCCTCTCCTGCTACTTCTATATTAATGGGAGGATCAGTGGGCGGTCCACCACTTTCTTGGGCAACCGTAATCTGCGAACCTGGAATACCTTTCATCTGCTTACGAATCGCATCAAGATAAGGGCGTGTACTTACCCCATCTCTTTTTTCATATTCAACAAAGGAAACCTGAATCCTTCCTAATTCACTTCTAGTACTCCTATCGCCACTACTAGGGTCATTTGCCCCTAACGCCACGTTACTAATCACACTTTCTACAACAGGGTTCTTTCTTCCACTATCTAGTCCTAATACGTTACTCACCCTATTTTCCAATACTCTAGTAACACTATCCGTGTATTCCACATTTGTTCCTACTGGTAATTTCAAATAAACATATATCTGATTGGGATCTCCTTTCGGAAAGAAACTAATCGGTATTCTGCCTGCTTTTATTGATCCTGCGAAAATAAAATAGGAAACAAAGAATAAGGCAATTGTACTCAACAATAAATAAACGGGTTTCCATCCATCTAATGCCCATCTAAGTAAGGTTTCGTAGTGATTCATAATCCATGGCAACGCCCTACTTTGGAAATTAAGGATGAGATGATCCAATACATACCTGTTCAAGATCATTAACAATAAGAAGAAGATGAGTAAGTTACCAAGGAAAGTAGCACCTAATAAATCGAGAATGATTCCTGCTGCTAGTACAACCCAAAATACGGGCTTCTTAAATAACCTATGCTTATCTTGAATTTCTTCATCATCCGCATGATTCATGAAATCAACAGCAAATACAGGGTTCATGATAAAGGCCACTAATAAAGAGGCTGCCAAGGTAAAAATCAACATCGTTGGCAAATAAACCATGAACTTTCCTATGATTCCCGGCCAAAATAGTAAAGGGAAAAAGGGTGCTAATGTAGTTAACGTTCCTGCTAATACAGGCACAAATACTTCGCCTGCTGCTATTCGTGCAGCAATAGTCGATGATATTTTTCCTTTTCCATCTACGAATATCCGGTGCGTATTTTCTATTACTACAATCGCATCATCTACGATAATTCCTAGTCCAAATAGAAGGGCAAATAGTACGATAAAGTTTAAGGTAACATGTGTACCTACAATCAGGTCGGCTCCCGGCAAGAATACAAAGGCCACGAACATGCTTAGTGGTACAGACAATGCCACGAAAAAGGCATTTGTAACCCCCATAAAGAACATCAGGATTATTAATACAAGTATAAAACCAATGATGATTGAGTTGACCAAATCATTGAAAGATGTTCTTGTCTTAATACTTAAATCACCTGTAATTACTGTATTCAAACTTTTTGGATACAAGACACCTTTGCTTTCTTCAACAATCTTCTTTACGCCATCACTTGTTTGAATTAAGTTTTCTCCACTGCGTTTGATGATATTTAATGTCACTACATTCTTTCCATCTAATCGAGCATAGCTTTCTTTTTCTTTGGTAGTATCTTTAATTGTAGCAATATCTTTTAGATAAACAGGACTTCCAGTTGTATTCCTGATAATAATCTTTTCAATATCAAAGGCTGTTTTTAATTGCCCCTTCAATTGAAGATTACGTTTCATATTGCCTACGTCAAGCAAACCTCCCGAGATATCCATATTTTCTCTCTGCACGGCATTCGTAATATCATCAAACGTTACGCCTGCACCCTGCATACGGTAGTTGTCAACATTAATCTGAAACTCTCTTTCAGGTGCACCTACAATGTCAACCCTAGTAATTTGAGGTAAATCCTCGAGCTTATCTTTTAAATCGTCAGCATATTTTTTTAGACTCACCAAATCAAAGTCACCACTCAGGTTCACATACATGATTGGTTGTTCACTAAAGCTGACTTCTAGGGCAGTAGGTGGTTGTGTGAGGTCGGTAGGCAAATCTTGTTTCGCCTTATCAACCGCATCTTTTACTTTTTGTAGTGCGACATCAGTCTTCACATCTGTGTCGAACTCTACCATGATAGCACTATAGTCTTGCTGAGAAGTACTCGTGAACTTCTTAATCTTCGCACCTGTGATACCTTTAATTTGTTTTTCAATAGGTCGGGTCACCAAGTTCTCGATATCCTTTGGAGAGTTACCTACATAAATTGTCTGTACATAAATAGTAGGAATCACAATATCGGGAAACTGCTCCTTAGGCAGCGTCATAAACTGTGTAATACCTGCTAACGACACAAATAGCATCGCTAAATAAATGGAGGTCTTATTGTTGATACTCCATGTTGTAGGGCCGAATTCCTTGAACTTGCCCTTTATGTTTTCTAATACACTCATAGATTTATGATTATTTGTGATTAATTGTGATTTAAAATGATTTTAGGTGATTTAATGATTAGCATTTCTCATTTAAGGATGTTTACCGCCATTAAATTACTTTTATCAGTTTAGTCATTTTAATCACTTTTTTGTTTATTGAGATTTTAGATGTTTAAATGGTTAGTTATTCTAAATTGAATCGTTGCCAATTATTTAATTACCATTAATCATCTGAATCATTAATTTTTCTTTTTGTTTGTGAATCTTTTGAACTCAAGGCTCGAATTACCAAAATTGATTAATAGTCCAATTTCAAAGTGAAAAGCTTCTAGATAATTCATGATTTGACTATAATTTGCAGGAACAAAATCTCCAATTGCTTTAAGTTCTACAAGTACTTTGTTTTCTACAACAAAATCAACTCTTCTTTTACCAATAAGAATTTCATCATAAAATACATTCCATTCTTGCTCTCTTGCAAAAGATAAATTTATTTTTTCTAATTCTATAGCTAAGGCTCTTTGATAAATATTTTCAGGGAATCCTTTTCCAAGTTTATTGTGCACTTTCATAGCACATCCAATGATATCGGAAGTAAGACCTGAGTGTAAATATTTTTCATTATCAATCATAACTAATGCTTAAAAAGACAAATCCATTTTCACATAAACCATCTAATCACTCTAATCACGATTAATCACCCTAATTCCCATCAATCCGCATCTTACTTTGTAGTCAGCAATTGCCCTTCATACAATCCTTGATAGCCATCAATAATCACTACATCTCCCGCAGCTAAGCCACTCTTTATTTCTAGCTTATCGGCATATAAATCTCCAATTGTTACCATCTTCTTCTTTGCTCTTAGTTTACCGCCTTCATTCACTGCCACAAGTACAAATTTGCCCTTGTCATCATTTTGTAGTGTATTTACCGACACTGTTATGGCTGTAGGATTTGTATAGTCTTGTATGTTGACCATTGCTATTTGATTAGGATGGAATTCTTTTCCTGCAGGAATCTTTGCTTCGATATAAAAACTTCTACTATTAGCATCAATCAAGTTACTCACTACAGAAACGGTTGCTTCAATTGATTTTTTGATGTCAGGAAGATTGATTTTTATCTTACTACCCACAATCACTTTATTCAAATAGTTTTCAGGAATGTTAACTGTAACTTTTAAATCGTTCGAGTTAACAATCTTAATCTGAGGACCTGTTCCCATAAAACCTGTAAATGCCTCACCAACTCTAACATTTACATCATCTGCCACCCCATCCACATCACTATAGATATTTGTAAAGTTTAATTGTTCCTTATACAATTTCACTTGTTCTTCGCTCGTACTCAATTGCGATTGCAGGTTATCGACATTGTTCTTAGCAGTCAAAAGTTGAACTTCTGTACCAATGTTCTCAGCCCAAAGATTCTTTTGCTTTTGATAGATTGTCTTTGCAAAGGCAAGTTGTGTTCGCAAAGTTTGTAAGCCCTGTTCTGCAGTGACAAAACTTTGCTTGGCAATTGTATTATCTAATTGCAATAAAAGTTGTCCTTTTCTTACTGCATCACCTTTCTTGATGAAGATTGCCTTCACTTGTCCACCACCATTACGTGGAGTCACATAAGAGATATTCATCGCTTCTACTTTCCCTTCAAGATCAAGATAATGACTAAAAGTTTCAGGTGCAATTGTAGTCAAAGACACCAACTTAGCCTTTTCTGCTTGAACTGTTGAGGGGTCAAGCTTTGCAATTTCTGCTTCCAGTCCAGCAATCTTAGTAACAAGTGCAGTTTGCTGTTCCTTAAGTTTTGTCAACTCTGCATTCTTTTCAGCCACAGCAGAATCCCCTGTTTTCTTTGCTCCACATGCTGCCAATATTATCATTGACATAATGAGCATTCCTTTTTTTAGTTGTTTCATTTATTTGTTATTTAATTTATTTGAAAATTTATTATCCTATCTTCTTATCTTCTCCTTATACCTTCACCTATTACCTATTACTTAACACCTTACACCCTAAACCTTTTACCTACAACCTATTACTATTACTAATACTTATAACCTGTATTTAGCATCTAGCAACTAGTAACCTGAAACCTGCAACCCTACAGCTTCCCAACAGCTTTCTTATAATCCACCTTTGCAATAATCGCAGTATATAGTGCGTTGATGTAGTTGGTTTGTGCTGTAATCAAGTCAGTTTCTGCACCAGTAATTTCTGTATTACTACCTGTACCCACTTCGAATTTTCTTTTTGTTTGGTTATAAACATTTTCTGCTAATACCATGTTCTTCTTTTGGAAATCCATTGTCGCTATTGACGATTTGAAGTTAAGTGTTGCTTGTTCTACGTCCTTATCAATAGAATTCTTTAAATTATCAATATTATTCTCAGTCTGTTGCAATTCGAGCTTCGACTGTTTTACTTTGGCATCTTTAGCAAAACCATCAAATATCGGCACCGAAATATTTAAAGTCATCCACGAGGCAGGATACCAATTCCCTTTACCTAAGAAATCAAACTTAGGACGGTATGCCTGTTTTGCATACGTACCAACTAATGCCACAGTAGGTAAATACGAGAGCTTATAACGCTTAATATTATATTCGTTTAGTTGCTTACCTAGCATTGCATATTGGTATTCTTTTCTATCGCTATATTGATAATGAGTATCCTCTAAAACACCTTCTTTTATTTGTGCATC
>CANCPA010000257.1 GCA_947379895.1 Chitinophagaceae bacterium
GTTTGTGTGCCACCATTCAATATTATTTTACTTGTGCTTGCATTGAAAGTACCATTGTTTGTAAAGTTGCCTGCAATAGATAAATTGGCAGCAGGGGCAGTCAAGGTTGAACTTGCTGCGATGATGACACTGTTCAGACTCGTTGCTCCTGAAATGGTCGTATTGCCATTGAAATTAATCGTGTCGCCGGTTACGGTTACAATACCTGTTCCTGTATTGACAGTATAGTTGCCCGAAATATAGATTGTTCCAATAGGCAATATTCTTCCTCCTGTTGTTCCTCCTGAAATATCGAGAATGTTGTAAGTACCAGCAGCAACAGATTGTGTGCCTGTAGTACTGTTATATTTCACTGTACCCGAATAGGTCAATCCTGTAGGAAGAGGAGTAGCACTTGTGTTCTGCGTCTTTATTGTTCCTGCATTACCACTGCCACTTGCTAGAGTCGGTGTACCTAATAAAGAATAAGTTGCAAAATCGAGTGTTCCACCTGTAGGAACTCTTAAGGTACCATTTACTGATAAATTATTAACGGCAGTAACAGTAGCAGTAGAATTTGAAATAATCAAGTTGTTGTATGGTGTAGTCGCTGACCCATCAAGTGTTTGAGAGCTTGTTCCATTTAAAACTACTGTTGAACCCGTAGTAACCAAAGAACCACTCGAGAAAGATAATCCCGACATAGATAAATTACCACTCACCCATATTGAATCGCCCAAAGTCACGCTGTTTGTTGTCTTTGCCCCACTGATAGTCAGGTTGTTATAGCTGAAATGTGGTATCGTTTGTGAAATAGTTGTACCAGAGAAATTGATGGTACCCACCCCACCTGCACTCGTAATTGTGCTAGGTGTAAATGTTCCATTGATATTAATCAATCCATTATAAAATTGAGTTTGAAAACCTCCTGTCAAGTCAAGATTATAGAAATTACCTGTAGGTACGGTTTGCTGATTACCACTAAATAGTGCGGTAGATTGAAAAGGAGTAACTGTACCACTTGTAGGGGTAAATGAACCTGTGAGGGCAATAGTATCTGTTGGATAAGTTGCACCACATAGATAGCGAGGCCCATTATTTCCTCCCGAAATATCGAGACTGCTATATGAACCAGGAGCAACAGTTTGTTGACTACTACTATAATAAACTACAGTGCCTCCCCATGTCTGATGTGCAGGCAAAGCACCAGTTGACGCTGTGTTTGCAGTTCGCAATGAACCAGTTCCAGTAACTGCTTTCAAGGTACCACTTAGCTGATAAGTGCCCATGTCTAACGCACTTCTATTTGCCAAATTAAGGGTATCCATCACTTGAATATTACCATTAGCACTATTTGTATTGTTGATATTACTCACAAATAAATCCTGATAAATACCAGCTGCAACAGTTTGATTTCCGTTTGTATTGTTATAATTCACATGACCGAACCATCTAACATTCGTTGGTAAGGCAGCAGAAGAAGTAGATTGGGTTTTCAAAAACCCTGTTCCAGTGGCAGTATCCATTGTTCCCCCAATAGTATAAGTAACCATATTCAGGGTATCGTTCGCAGAGATATTCAAGTTACCATTGACTGTAAAATTACCCGCAGCGGTAAAGACTCCACCCTTTGAGGCGTTCAATGAGAGGCCTTGATAATTTCCAGTAACAATAGTCTGTCCTCCTATGCTGTCATTATATTCTATATTAACTCCCCAAGTCTTGCCTGAAGAAAAAGGAGTAGTAGAAATTGAAGTCGTTTTGATTGTTCCAAGTCCCGATATAGTTCCCAAACAAATCATATCCCCACTCAATTGTAAGGTGGTATCCATCCTTAATTGTGCCGCAGAGTCAATCGTAATGGATTTGGCATAAGCAACTGTTCCTGTTATGTATGGAAAATTATTGACAGCAAAGTTGCTGCCTACTGTATTATCAGTACCGTTAGGGTCTCCAACTTGTTGAATGGTAGTCACATCAATATTTGGAATACTTACTTTGTCATTTGCAGTTGGGACAGCTCCTGTTGACCAGTTTGCAGGATTACTCCAAAGACTATCAACAGCACCAGTCCAAGTGACTCCTGTGTCGGTAGGATTTAAACTAATCGTTGTTCTACCAGAAATATTTAATGAAAAAGCAATCGTATTAGTCACCCCATTATTATAAACATAGACCTTACTCTTATCACTATTCCAATTTGTGATTGGTAAGGAATCGCCATTATTATAGGCAAACAACAACACTTTGAATTGAGGATCCACACTCCTACTTTCAACTATCAAACGATTTAATGCAGAAAGTTTGTAAGTAGTTGAATCAAGATAACCTGGAATTGTATTACTGATTGCCCCATTATTATTCAATACCCTGACCAATAACCGCCTGTTACCAACTGCCTCTTTAAGTATTATATCATTTTGATAATTGTTATTTGAATTATTAACCGCTGTACTTGCAATTGTAACATCGCTAGGTAATTGACAGAACCATTTATAACCATTCAAACTACTGTTCAATTGATTATCATCTGCAATAATAACATACGGTTTTGCGGCTTGAATGAGAGATACCGTACGGAACATCTTGGTATAGATGCCATTTGGTGTAGAAGCTTTTTGTGCATACCTTAAATAGGAAGGCTGTGTAAATGCTTGGTCACTAAAAGAAAGCCTATTATAATAGGTGGCATTATCAAAACTATAAAAAGGGCTGTACCTGAAACTATTAGCACTATACGGAACTGCTACTACACTTGGTGGAGATAAATGAGGATTTTCACCAGTCCAACCACCAAATTGACCATACCATTTATAGCTATAAGGAATAGTTGCATCACCTGCTATTGAGAGAGAATTTGCATTGTTATGAAAATAAATAATCTTTCCTGGAACTGATAAATTACCCCCATCGGAACTTGATGCGGAGGTATCTAGTGTTGCCCCGTAATTATTGACTAATATCCCACTTGCCGAACCTACTCCTGTAGCTGCTAAGGCTCCAAATTGAGAATTGGCATTGCTGCTAGGTCTTGGAAACCAAATTCTACCTTGTGCACTATATACCACTTCATTTTTATTGGCATAAGTATGCCCTCCCATATCCTGCCTATTGGCAAAAAAGACAGCAGTAGCGGTAGAATCAAAACCACTCCTTAATGTTGCAAAGCCACCTAAAGAGTCAAAATACATCTTATTATTATTGAAAGCTGCCTGTGCCTCTGTAGGTAAAGATGTAGGGAAATAATCTGAAGCAAATAACAATCCTGTTAAACGGGTGTTGAAATAACTACCTCCTCCAACACCATCACCATAATTATCACCTATGGCTGTATATAAATAATAGTTAGGGCTAAGGGATGGATTGTAAGTCCAACTAGCAACAGGGCGTTGCATATAGTTTTTCCATATATAATCTACAGCTGTATCGCTAGGGAATATCCATTTCAACCCAATTAAATCTGTAGCACCTTGTCTCCAACCGCCTGTTGAAGGGGATGAAAATTGAGGATATACATAGTTTTGACCTTGAGTTCCACCCAACAAATCTGTACCCACAAATGAATAGCCAAACGGCTGAACGATGGCAGGAAGATATTTAGTTCCGTAACTTCTTACCGAAGGATGACCAAGCATGCTATATCCTCTTTTAGCGGCAGCATACAAATCGGGAATGTCCAATTGATCTTTACCCAATCCTTCATAAATGTTACCTGTCTTGCTATAAACGCCATAAGAAAGAAAATTCCAAACACTTCTCATGTAGAGGTTTACTGTGGTAGTATCTCCCGCCGTATAACCGGGTTCGCCTTCTACTGCGAAGAAATAGGTTACCCCTTGAGGGAAAGTCAACCAATTGGAAGTGGCAGTATAAGAAGCAGCCTCCATTCCATGAAAGTTACTACTATCAGGCAACATCTTCATCAATGCCATACGAACAGTATCCTGTTGATTTTTTGTCATTTGGTCATAGAGAAAATCATATACATAATACATGTTTGCCCCTCCAAACTGAGAGGCGTTAGCTGGATTCAAAGGAGTTGTATTATCTGCCAATGCCTTTTTTGCCCATACAGTAATTGCATTTGCCAGTTTTTGGGCACGTGTTGTGTAGTTAATACCAGTTGCAGGATCATTTTGGTTTTTGTACAACCAACATTCCATGGCCTCCTGAGCAAACAGGTAAGTCATCTTACCAGACTGTCCATTCCAAAGGGTACTGTAATTATAAATTCCTGTGGCACTTGTATCTCCTGCAGCTAAATAATTATAATAGGGTTGAACATTCCAAGCACTACCATTCGTGATGTATTGATTGCCCATTGTATCCTTGTTATAATAACCGGTATAACTAAACGAGCCATTATATCTTCCTGCAATTGTATTATAACCTAGATTCAACATTGTAGTATAGGCATGAATCCAATGCGCAGCTGATTTTCCACTATAGGTATTTGCCAAACGCCATCTGATACTTGTAGAGTCTTCGGGATTTACAAAAACACGAGGATGTACCCCAATTGCTGGAGCATGGGACACCATCCTTAAACCCGTCATATCTTCCGTAGAAGGGGTAAGGTCGAAGGCAGGACCAATTCCTCTTGGCGCCCAAATTGTGGTTGGATCAAGGTAATTCAGGTTATAAGTAAATCCTCCTTGTGCAGAGTCTGCCACTAAAACAGACTTTTGGGCTGACCATCCCGATGCAGTAGAACTTCCCTGAATCGAGTCTTGAAACATGAACTGATAGGTATAATTATTCCCACTAGTCAAGGCAGAATCAGTAAACGAACTACTCGACAGAAAACCGCTATTTGTACTATTCGTTACATTTTGGAAGTAATATTTAATTGGCAATCCAATTCCAGGAAGAGCGGCAGACATAAAAGCCTTTCCTGAGCCTGCATATTGCGGTAAAGTACCCCATGATGGAGTAAATGTATTGGGAATTGCCAAGACAGAATTAGACACCACACTCTCCTTACCGGGTGCAAATACTGCGGAAATCGTATAGGCGTAAGTATTTCCATTTGTAAGATTATAATGGGCATAATAGGAAGGAGTCGTATAAGAGTAGTTGGTTGTACTATCAATTGCGGTACTTGCCCCCCCATTTATACTCGCATAAATCTTGTAATAGGCAACAGGATAAGTAATTGAAGAAGAATCAATCATTATGTAATTGAGAGTATTGCCCGCAAAAACAGAAGATATGGTTGGTGCAGGAGAAAGTGAGATTGTAGGGGTAGTAAAGGATGTTATCAATGGGATAGTTGAAGTGTTGCTACCCTTTGATGCGTAAACAATTGTATAGAAACCATTTGAAATATTCAACGCATCAGTCAAGAAAGAAACCTGATTGGTTCCGGGTGTTACACTGTAAGAATTAACTGGAATTAAATAGTTGTTTCCTGTATTGAAATATCCGTTTGCAGGGTTATATAATAAATAATAGTTATTGGCAGCAGTATCAGGTGCCGCAGCCCCATAGGTATCAAAATCGAAGAATATTTTCACCAAACCACCATAACCTGTTGCATCCGTCTTAGTCATATACCATGCCCTATTCCAACGGCTGAAACCACCTGCACCTTGCGGAACAGTACCAGAAAGATTGTTATCAGCAGCCAATAGATAAGTCCCCTGTTTACGAAGGAAACCTGTAATTCCATTTACATTCTGTAAACCCAATCCATTATTTGAAGCTGTGTAAGTGGTACTGTCGCTCCCCCCTTCAGTACCAATACCAAGCAAGTCATGCTTAAACAAATTACCTGCGGGAGTAGGAGGAGCAAAAAGACTACCATATCCAAACTGTAAAGTATCATTCATTCCCCATTTAGTAGCCAAATAAAGGTCGAGTATTCTTCTGCCCGAATGTTTGGTATCAAAATTTGCCAATACCGTTTCGCTAACTCCCCAATGAACAGAACTATAAAATCCTGTACGATTTCCAATAGTAGCACTCAAGGTTGTTGCGGCAGTTGATACACCATTTGATGAAAGAGAACCTCCCCCATTGTGATAGTAGTATGAAAGTGCTTTACTAGATGGGAGATAGTTTCCCGCCATCAACCATTGCCCTCTCAAATCATTATAAACACTGTAATAATAACCAGTATTGTTACGCATGGCGGTGACTTCATA
>CANCPA010000258.1 GCA_947379895.1 Chitinophagaceae bacterium
GCGAATCGTCGCCATCATTATTATAGGCAGTACGCAAAGCATCATTAATACCCAAAGTAATAGTTAAATTCTTATAAAGCGGGAAGCCATTTGCCGCCGCTAAATTAATAACAATGGGAACTGTTATTAAATCTGAAACTCCGGTAGTAGGAATAAAATCCTGTGCGAAGTTTTCTAACCCACTGTAGGGTATTTCTACAACAGTACCAAGGTCGAATAAACCACCTTTGGTATTGAGTGTAGTATCTTTTTTACAGCTAACAAAAAGAGCTGCCAAACTGAAAACTGAAATTATAATTTTTTTCATAACTAATTTTTTTATTGTTTAATAAAGAAGACCTAAGGCATCCAGAATATTTTCGATGTAATAGCATCAATAGTACCTTGAGCATTTACATTAGCCGAATTATAGCTATATTCTGAAGTTGGATACAAGAATCTGTAAGGTATATGAGGTGCTGTAGTACCTGGATATATTGAAACAGGCAAATCAGCAGGAATACCCAATCTTCTCCAATCATTCCATGCAGATAATGGATTGTAAGAATTTAAAGCAGCCCATTTTTGCGTAATAATTGTTTTAATTTTATCAGTAGAATTAACAAAGTCAGTATTATCGCCTGGCTGAGCTACATAAGTTGTAGCAGCAGTTTCATAATCAGGTACACCGAGCATATTGAAAGATTCTGTTACTCCCAAAACGTAGAAATCAGAGGCATTGCCTGCTAAATATTTGCGTTGTACAGCTTCAGCTAATAAGAAATAACTTTCTGCAGCAGAGAATAAATAAGCAGATTGTTTAGGAGATGCTAATAAGCCTGAAGTTTGTACGGCTCCATCAGGATTACCACCTATTGAAGAGATATCTGCATTATGTTCAAGTGCGGTGCTACCAAATACACGCCCCTTTATTTTTCCACCACCATTTACAGTGTAGAATAAACTAACACGAGGATCATTTGTACTATTATAGAAACTTACAGCATACGCATTAGCTCTAAAATAAGCGGTATTTCCTTGCTTACCTCCTGTAGGAGTGTATCCTATATCTTGCCACAATGGATTTTGCTGATTTGAAGCGCCATTAGAATAACCTGGGTTTTCTGCAGCATCATCCCCTGTACCAATAAAATCGTCTGTTACAAGCCCTTTCAATTCTGCTTTTATGAAGGCATCACCATCACTAGTCTGTGTTAAATTCAGTAATAATCTTAATTTAATAGAATTTGCTAGCTTTTGCCATTCTACCATATCTCCCGCATATACACCATCATATTGTGCAGGATCATCAGAAACTGAAGTAGCTTTATTAATTAATGAAATAGCTGTATCTAACTGTACAACTAAATTTTTATACACTGTTTTAGCATCATCATATCCTGGAGTAGTTGATATTTCTCCATTGATTGCTTTTGAATAAGGAATATTATTGTACATATCAACTAGACGTTGAATGTGATATGCCTTCATAATTTTTGCGATTGCTAAGTAATTAGCTCCTGCAATTGCTTTTCCTGCATAAAAGTCTTCAATATTCTTAAAGTTTTTCAACAACGGATAAGTCATTTCCCAATTTGAAGAACCAAAGTCTGTTGTAACATGATAATTCAATGTTGAGGAATTAGGGCTATAATCTCCACTGATTGCCCAATATCCCATGTAACAATCAAGAATGTCAGTACCAGAAGTAGAACCACCGCCGGGATTACCTGCAGCAATCTCAGCAGACTGTGCTAATGCAGCAGATAATATTAATTGAGGACTAACCGTAACTGGTACATTAGGGTTTGTATTTATATCAAACGTCCCCTTTTTACAGCTAAGTGACATAAATGTCATAATTAGCGGTAAAGCATATAAAAATGATTTAAATCTTGTGTTCATAATAATTATTTTTATTTATTAATTAAAAAGTAAGGGCCAAAGAAGCACTAAATATACGAGATGGAGGAGATTGATTTTCTGAAGTTCTTCCAATATCATTACCAGTACCTTCACTAAATTCAGGATCAGTCCAAATATTACTTTTTGGAGTAATCATTAACAAATTACGACCAGAAACAGTAAATGTTGCACTTTGAAGCACCTTAGTTTTCTTAATTAGACTTTGTGGTAATTGATACGCAATAGCAATTTCTCTAAGTTTAAAAGCTTCGGCACTTGTGATATAGTTAGTACCTACACTTCTATATAAACCTGGCCAGAAGTTAAAATTAGCATCATCAACCATAATATTGGTGTTTGGCGTTGATTTACCACTTGCATCTACAGTTACTGAGTTAGGGAATACAAAACGTTGTCTGTGAGTAGAAGCACTTGTTTGACTAATTCCTGTAAAGTCCATATAATTACCAATAAAATTGAAAATTTTGTGACCTGATCTATAATCGGCAGTAATTGTGAAAGTGAAAGCCTTGTAGGTTAAATTTGATGTAAACCCAAAGATATCTTTAGGAGAAGCTTGACCTACTATCTTTAAATTAGGGTCTCTACTTGGGTTACCTGTAATTGCATCAACAACTACACGTCCTTGTGCATCACGTACCCAATCTCTTGTCTGAATAATTGGGTATGCATTGTCAACAACTGCAAAAGCATTGACATTATCTTTACCAACAGTAATTTGCTTTAAGCCTCCATTAATAGAAACTACTTTACTTATATTATGTGTATAGTTAAAATTTAGGTTCCAAGTAAGTGTACTTGTTTTTACTAATTCTGCTTTTAATTCTAACTCAATTCCGGTATTTTTTGTATGTGCAGCATTCACTTTACTTTGGTAAAATCCTGATGAAGTAGATGTATTAGCTTTAACTATACCATCCGTCAATTCTGATTGGTATGCAGCCATAGTAAGATTTAACTTGTTTTTAAATAACCCTAGTTCTAAACCCACTTCATTTTCAGTAATTGTTTCAGGCTTAATTTTATCTGATAATAATACATTACCATATGCATATCCACCGACATTACCAAATGGGAATCCTGTAGCAACAAAATAAGGTGTCTTTGTCTGATACGCCCCATCTGCAATGTATTCAGAACCATCTGACAAAGCAGAAGCATTACCTGTAACTGAATGTGCCGCTCTAATTTTTGCATAATTTAATACATCATTCTTGGATATAGTTGGAAAAATATCACTCAAAATAAAAGATGCATCCACATCATAATAAGGAATAAAACGATTAGCTTCAGATAAACGAGAATCAATATCGCCTCTATAAGAACCATGCAAGAAAACTAAGTTTTTATAGCTACCTGTACCTTCGGCAAATACGCCAAACTTATTTGCTTCGTAATACCCATTACCTCCATAACCATTCGCATCGGAAATATCTGTTAAGCCAGAAACGTTTTTAATATTATACACAGGCAATACTAAAGAAGGTGCTGCAATTGAAGCATAGTTAATCTTATTCTCAATATAACTTGTACCAATTGTAGCTTTTACATTAAAATCTTTACCCACATTTTTATCTGCAGAAATCAAGAAATCTGAAGTCAGCAAATAATTAGTTTTAGAAGATTGGGCATAACTAGCAGCAATACCTGCTTTTCCAGCTTGTGCAGCAATATATTTTGCAGACTCAGAAACTGTATCATAACCTGTACCTCCTGCATTTGCATAAATCACATCTGAATTCGTTAAGGCAAAATTAGAATAGTTCTTCGGAGCAGATTTGTACTCAAACTTTCTATTCAAATTAGTTAAAGCCAAACGATATGATACATTCAACCATTTAGTTGGTTTTAAATCCAATTTTACATTAGCAGTTAAGTTATTATCTGTCGTAATGTTTCTTTGATTGTCGATAACCCAATAAGGATTATCAAAATAATCATTATAAAATCCATTTACATCCGCAAATTTGTTATTCCTCCAATCTTTCAATGATGTCAAAGGAACGTGTGCAGGGGTATTCATTACTAATTGATATACTAAACCAGTATTTGTAGTATTCTTTGTTTTAAGGGTATAGGAAACAGAGTAATCTGCACTAAATATTCCATACTTTTTTGCTCCTCCAATTCTAACAATATCTCTCTTTCCAAAATCACCTGGCATGATAGACTTAGAATATACATCTTGAAAACTCAAGAAAAACTTACTTGCTTCATCACCTGATGAGAAAGATATATTGTTTTGAGACGTGATACCTGTATTAAAAAAGTTGTTCCTTTCATTTGGTCTAGCACTGTAAGGTACCATTAACACACTACCATCAGCAACTGGACGACCTACAGGAACTATTTTTCCATTGAAACGAGGACCATAGCTTTGATTTTCATAAGGGATATAAGCAGAAAGATCATTAAAGTCGTTAACAAATTTTTCACCTCCATTACTACCAAATTCATTTTGGAATTTTGGCATATAAGCTAGTTGTTCAGCTTGTACAGTAGAAGATACCGAAATTGTAGATTTAGTTCCTTTCGAACCTCTCTTTGTAGTAATTAATAATACTCCATTTGAGGCATCAGATCCATATATCGCAGAAGCACTCGCACCTTTTAATACGTTTATCTGACTGATATCATCAGGATTTAAAGTACTAATGTCATTATAAAATATGGCACCATCCACAACAACTAAAGGTTGATTATTACCTGTTAATGACCTGTTACCTCTTAAAGTAATACGAGTATCAGCAAATAAACCGTTATTAGTTGTATTAATCTGCAAACCTGAAACCTTTCCGGTCAAACCATTTGCAACACTTACGGGCTTTGCAACAATCAAATCTTTGGCTTGTACTGTAGCAGTAGAATAGCCTATTTCCTTTGTTTGTTTTTGAACTCCAAATCCTGTTGTTACCACAACTTCTCCCATAACGGCATCAGTACTCTCTAGAATAACACTTATTGAAGTTTGATTTCCAACCTTAACTTGTGTTGTAGCAAAGTTTAAAGCTGAAATAATTAAGACATCACCCGATTTTACAGAAAGATTAAAACTACCATCTGATTCAGCTGCTGTACCACCCTGATGTCCTTTTAAATTAATAGATGCACCAGGAATCGGTTTGCCATCTTTGTCAATAACTTTCCCTTTTATGGGTCTTGTTTGGGCGATGGCTGCTGTAAATAATCCTACAACCAAAGCCGTTAAAAGAAGAAATTTTCTCATGTTCATAATATTTTAGGCTAGCAAAATAGGTAATTTATATGAAACGTTAATTATTTATTAATAAAAAATTATCTTTTCAGTTAAAATTTTAACAAAAAACAGAACAAAAGTAGAGTCATTTTGTATTTTCTTAACAATATAGCCTTAAAAAAGAATTTAAAGTAGTGCGTCGTAAATAGCTATTTATTGGGAAATAAACTAAATTTTTTGTTCGATTTTGGATATTTTTCCATTGATTTAATAAAAAGCAATTTGACAAGTTAGTTATATAATTTAGTGTAATATATTTTGTTGATTTATATTGACCAAAAGCAAGCCTCGTAGGAAATTGAAACGACAATTTTCATGACACTTATTACAAATCTAAAACTCTACTATTTTGAATCAATCAGACAAGTGCTGCATTGGTTGTAGATATTAATAAATAGAGCGCTTTAAAAACTTATTGCACAACGATTTGCAACAGTTTGACTTTTCACTTGAAAAAATAATCGTTTCTCATTTCAGAAGTTGCCTTTATCAATAAATGTGGTGTAATGGTATTCAAAAATAAAAAGTGCAGCAAACCTTTTTCATTTTGCTGCACAATATCAATTACGTTTGACCAATTATAGATTATTCATTTATCATTGTTCGAATAGTAGTAGCAATCTCTTCAGCATTTGGTTTGCCAAAATAATCTCCATCACTACCATAACCTGGTCTATGTGCTTTTCCTGTTAGTGTACGTGGGGCAACATCTATCCATTTATAACCTTCCTGTTCTTCCATTACTTTATTATACATATAAGCGGCAGCCCCTCCTGGAACATCCTCATCAATGAAAATAATTCTATTTGTTTTCTTTAGTGACTTTAATATTAAATGATTAATATCGAATGGTAATAACGTTTGTACATCGATGATTTCGCAACTAATACCCTCTCTTTCTAATCGCTCAACGGCATCATATATAATACGTAAAGTAGA
>CANCPA010000259.1 GCA_947379895.1 Chitinophagaceae bacterium
AACGAGTGCGCAACATGAAAGGATTAATGGAAACATACAATCACTAATAGCAAAGGCACGTGGTTTTGTTAATTTTGAAAGGTTTAGAATCAATGTAATGTTCTACTATGGAAAAATAGACATTTCACACAGGATTTAGTATAACCAAAAATAACAATCATGTACCTTATTACACACAACTTAAAAGAAAAGATAATTCGTTGGTAGAGGTGGAAATACGGTCAAATATATTTGAATATGAAAATGAGGAATTAAGATTCACTTCATTTATTGATGTCTCAGAAAAGAGGGAGGCAGAAGCGATACTAAAAAGGAGTAATGAAAGATATGAAAATGCAATGCTTGCAACCTCAGATATAGTTTGGGAAGCAGATTTTGAAAAAGGAAGTGTATTTCATTCCAAGAATTTTTCTTTAATCTTTGGGCATTCTAAAAGTGGTTTTGAATATGGAGAAGATAACATTTGGGAACAAAACTTACATCCCGACGATAAAGAGCGTGTTTTTCGAATCAATGCAGATATCATTAATGGATTGAACGACAAATGGGAAATGGAATATCGATTCAAAAAAGCAGATGGCAACTATGCGATGGTACTTGATAGAGGGTTTAGTATAAAAAATGAAGATGGCAAAGTACTCAGAATTGTTGGTGCAATGCAAGATATTACAAAAAAGAAAAACGAGGAAAGCAGATTAAAGCTACTTGAATCTGTTGTAGTGTATACAAATGATGCGATTGTGATTTCTGAGGCAGAACCAATTGAAGAACCTGGACCAAAAATTATTTATGTAAATGAAGCTTATTCAAAAATTACTGGCTATACTTTAGAAGAATCTATTGGTACAAATCCTAGAAAATTACAATGTAGCGATACCGATAGAAAAGAGTTAGATAGATTTAAAGAAGCCCTAAAAAATTGGCAGCCATGCGAAATGACTGTCAAAAATAGGCGAAAAAACGGTGAAGAATTTTGGGCAAACGTTAGAGTAACACCAATTGCAAATGAAAAAGGATGGTTTACACATTGGATAGCTGTACAAAGAGATATTACAAAAGAAATAGAGGCACAAAAAGAAAAAGAGGCCCTAATTAATGAGTTAATTAATAACAATAATGAATTAAAACAATTTGGATTTATAACTACACATAATTTACGAGCGCCATTAACAAACCTCGTTTCTATTTGCAATATGATTGATGAAAACAAAATAGAAGATTATTTTACAAGGAAATTAGTTAGTGGATTTCGGCAGTCAACATTCTTATTGAATGACACTCTCAATGATTTGATTAAAATTTTATTTGTAAAAGAGAAATTGAATCACCACACCGAAGAATTGAAATTTGATAAAATTCTTAATAAAGTGAAAGATTCAATCGCAAATTCCATTGAATCAAATAATGTAACTATTGATTTTGATTTTTCATTGGCACCCTCCGTCAAATTCAGTAGTTCCTATTTAGAGAGTTTATTTCTTAACTTATTATCAAACTCTATTAAATACGCGCATCCGCTTCGGGATCCAATCATTCGAATTACATCTTTTAAGCAATCTGATAATCGGATTAAGTTAATCTTTTCGGATAATGGAGTTGGGATGGACATGGAAAAAGTAAAAGGCCGAATATTTGGATTATACCAACGCTTTCACGATAATATGGATAGTAAGGGACTTGGATTATATCTTATACAATCGGAGTTGTCAGCTTTAGGGGGTACAATAGATGTAGAAAGCAAAGAAGAGGTAGGCACTATTTTTACGATTACATTTAAGAATGAGAACTAGATAAAAGTATTATGTTAGACTATCAACCTTATTATCGTTTTCACCCTCGCTATTATAGTTGCAACAGGTTTACGCTAATTTATAAAATTAGCAAGAGTTACCTTTCTAGAGGGAATTTAAGGCAATTCTATAAGGACGAAACTATACTAAAGTATTCTTTATTAGTTACAAAAATGTTTATTCTTTTAAAGAAATACAATCATTTATTATAGTTTAAATCTGAATAATGAATAAAAATTAAAATCAAGAAATATTATTTCATTCGCTTTCACGAAAGCACAAAACTTCTGACACAAATCCTAAAGCAATAATATTTTTCCTGAAATATTATCCTTCGATTTCAGTCCTTTTATATATATATTTTCAAACATGACAGAAAAATGACAGTAACGTGGGCAATGTTACACTCTTGCGGAATTTTCGACGGTTACATTTGCGCTACTATTTCATCCCATAAAAAAAGGGTAAGTAATTATGCACCAATTACAGTTTTTCGCAGCAGGCATTAACTACAAAAAAACAGAGGCTTCTATCAGAGGACAATTTGCTATTGCCACTGAACAATATCGTGCACTAATTAACGATGCCCGTGAAATTGGTATCACAGAATTGATGGTGATTAGTACCTGCAATCGGACCGAAATTTATGGATTGGCAACTACCGCAAATGAACTAATTGATTTATTATGCTCCAAAACAACAGGTAGCAAGGAAATTTTTAATCAACTATCTTATATCAGAACTGGCAATGCAGCTATTGACCATCTATTTTCTGTGGGTGCAGGTTTGGATTCTCAAATATTAGGTGATTACGAAATCATCGGTCAAATTAAACAATCTTTTAAGTTCTCAAAAGAACATGGTGCAATAGGCTGTTTCATGGAACGTTTAGTTAATGCTGTGATTCAAGCTTCTAAAAACATTAAGAATAATACACAATTAAGCGGTGGTACTGTTTCTGTTGCTTTTGCTGCTATACAATATTTAAAAGACACTGTTGCAGATATCAGCGAAAAGAAGATATTATTGCTTGGTACAGGTAAAATAGGCAGAAACACATGCAAGAATGTGGTTGACTATTTGAACAATACCAATATTACCCTGATTAATCGCACAGAAGAAAAGGCTAAGGAATTGGCTAACGAATTGAATTTGAAAGTGGGTTCCTATGAATTGATTGAACACGAAATTCAAGTTGCCGATGTGATTATCGTTGCTACTAATGCAGAGAAACCCATAATAAATAAAGAAGAGTTTATTGAAAGTGGCAATAAAGTGTTGATCGACCTATCAATTCCTAATAATATTAATCCTGACTGTAAATCTTTGCCACATATATCTTTAGTGAATGTGGATGATTTATCAAAGATAAATGACGCCACCCTTCAAATGCGATTGGCTGAAGTGCCCAAAGCAAAGGCAATTATCGCAGAACATATTGCTGAATTTGAAGAATGGCAGGAGATGCGCAAGAATGTACCTGTTATCAGGGCAGTAAAAAGTAAATTATTGGCCATTCAAGAAAGTGAATTATACATCAACTATACCAATTGTCACCATGTTGCAGCAACTGCTGATAGCAATGTTTTAATACAAAAGGTGATTAAAAACATGGCTCAGAATATGCGCAAAGAAAATAAAGGTGGTTGCAACTTTATAGAGGCTATAAATGAGTTCATGGCAATCAGTCTCAACTAAGATTTTTGATTAGAGTGATTTAAGATGATTTGAATGATTTATTCGTTCATAATTCAAATCATTTTAAATCATCTTAAATCACAAATTCATCTCTAATCACAATTATGGAAAGAGTTATACGCATTGGCACACGGGAAAGCCAATTAGCTGTTTGGCAAGCTACTCTTGTTCAAGACCTTTTGAAGGGAAATGGATATGTGGCAGAATTGGTTTTTATCAAGAGTGAAGGCGATATAGATTTGGTTACACCACTATATGAGATGGGAGTGCAAGGTGTATTTACAAGAAGTTTGGATTTGGCTTTACTAAACGATAGGATTGACATAGCGGTTCATTCCATGAAAGACGTGCCTACACAATTGCCAAAAGGAATCATTCAAAGTGCTGTGTTGAAGAGAGCAAGTTATAAAGACATATTTGTACCCCCATCCCCTAAAGGGGAGCTAGACTCCGACCATAATACTATGCCCCCCTTTAGGGGATGGGGGGCTTTATCACTAACTATTGGGACAAGCAGTATCCGACGCAAGGCGCAATGGCTTCATCGCTATCCTCACCATACAATAGAAAATTTACGGGGAAATGTTAACACCCGACTAAGAAAAGTAAGTGAAAGTAATTGGCACGGTGCAATCTTCGCTGCTGCAGGATTGGAACGTATAAATCTTCGTCCAGAAAATAGCATTGATTTGGATTGGATGTTGCCTGCTCCTGCACAAGGAGCGATAATGGTGGTGTGTAGAGATGGCGATAACTTTAGTTTTGATGCCTGCCAACATTTTAATGATCAATATACAGCTATCTGCACAAAGATAGAAAGAGATTTTCTACGAGTTCTGTTAGGTGGATGTTCTACTCCAATCTCTGCTTTGGCAGAAATAAAAGAGAATGCCATTTATTTTAGAGGCAATGTAGTGGCAATTGATGGGTCGGCAAAGGCGGAGATTGAAAAGACTATATCTTTTGAAGATGCCGAGAATGGCGGGGCAATTGCAGCAAAGACTCTTTTAGAACAAGGTGGACAGGCAATCATAGACACAATACAGAAACCATAAATTTTAAGTTTTAAATTTTAAATTGAATCACTCTATCAATATATTGAGTACACGCCCCCTGAACACTTTGTTAATACAGGAAGCAGATGCAAAGGGTCTCCTTATAGATTGTATTTCTTTTATTGAAACAACAGTTTCAATAAATCATGAGAAGAAGGAACAAATTCAGGCTATCGCTAAACAAGAAAGCACAATTGTATTTACGAGTATGAATGCTGCCGAGGCAATCATTGAAAGCTTAGATGGAATAAAACCAACTTGGAATATTTACTGTATGGGCGGAACTACCAAATCGATCATCAAGGATTATTTTGGGGTTGAAAATATTAAAGGAACAGGAAAAGATGCTTCATCATTGGCAGAAGGCATGATAGCTAATAGTACTAAAGAAGCAGTTTTCTTTTGTGGAAATATAAGAAGGGATGAATTGCCGCAATTACTCAAGGAACATCAAATTGACCTTAAAGAAATGGTGGTATATGAAACAGATACAATCCCACACAAAATTCATAAAGCGTATGACGCTGTTTTATTTTTTAGTCCAAGTGCAGTAGATAGTTTCTTTTCGGTCAATAAGATTGAGGAACATACTATTCTTTTTGCCATTGGAAATACTACGGCAAAAACGATAGGCAACTATTCTCTTAATAAAATTGTTAAGTCAGATAGTCCTGAAAAGGACAGCTTGGTTAGGAAAGCAATTGGATATTTTAATTCAACACAATAAATAAACGTCTTAAGTTCCCCTTTGGGGGCGGAGGGGTATCATTTTAAATCAATTTAAATCAGTGATAAAGAACGACTTACTATTACGAACACTTAGAGGAGAAGAAACAGAAAGAATACCTGTATGGATGATGCGTCAGGCAGGAAGGTATTTACCTGAGTATATGGTGATTAAAAACAAGTACGGCTTCTTTGAAAGATGTCAGACACCCGAATTGGCAGCTGAGATTACGCTTCAGCCCGTTGATATTGTAGGTGTTGATGCGGCAATCTTGTTTTCAGATATATTGGTTGTGCCTCAAGCAATGGGCTTGGAAGTGCAATTGATAGAAAGTAAGGGACCTATTTTGCCTAATCCAATTGCAACAGTTGCAGATTTGCAAAGAGTTCGTGTTCCTGATGTGGAAGAAACATTGGGATATGTATTTAAAGCTTTGAAGTTGATTAAACAAGAACTGAATGGGCGTGTTCCTTTGATAGGCTTTGCTGGTGCACCGTGGACATTACTTTGTTATATGGTAGAGGGTAAAGGTTCAAAGACCTTCGATAAGGTAAAGGAGTTTTGTTACACACAACCTGAGTTGGCACATACCTTATTACAAATGATTACCGACACTACTATCGCTTATCTTAAAGCACAAGCAAAAGCAGGGGCAGATGTGGTTCAAATATTTGATAGTTGGGGAGGTTTGTTGAGTCCACACGATTTTGAAACCTATTCCTTACATTATATCCGTCAGATTGTTACGGCATTGAAAGATGAGGTGTTAACAATCGTATTCGCAAAGGGTGCATGGCAGAGTTTGGATGCAATGGCAGCAACAGGTGC
>CANCPA010000260.1 GCA_947379895.1 Chitinophagaceae bacterium
GATGAATTAGACGCAAGGGAAATTAAACAAAAGGATTTTGCAGCGTTAACTGGCATTCAGATAACGCAATTAAACGAAATAATCAAGGGAAAAAGGGGCATTAATGCTGATACTTCATTAGTGGTAGGAAAGGCATTAAATATGAATCCATCTATTTGGTTAAATCTGCAAAGTATTTATGAGTTAGATATAGCCAAGATAAATGAAAAAAATGCTGAAAGGATTGAAGCACTTGACCAATGGGAAACGATAAAGACTTGTGTGCCTTGGCAATATTTTAAAAAAGTTGGTGCGTTAATGGGCAATCCAGTCGCAGATATACCCACTTTAAAAAATATTTATAACGTAAATAACTTTGACCAATTGGCAGAAGTGTATAGCCAAACAAATTTTCATCATTTTAGAAAATCGGATAAATTATCCATTGATAAAATTAATATAATAGGCTGGATTAAACTCGTTAATTACAAAGCATCTACTTTAAAAGTTGTAAAATTCAACAAGCAATTACAGACAGAATTAGTAGAAGAACTTAAGTGCGTTTTTAAAAATAACAAAAAGACCATTGAAAAAACTACTGATGTTTTGGCCACTTATGGTATAAAATTAATTGTGCAAACAAACCCTGAAAAATGTGCGGTAGATGGTATTTCTTTTTGGAGCAATGGCAACCCTGCAATAGGTATTAGTTTGCGGCACAAGCGCATTGACAATTTTGCATTTACTGTGATGCACGAGCTTGGTCATATTTTTCTACATCTTGTAAATAATACTTCTCGCGAATTTATTGATTTTGATATTCATTCAGCAGATTATAAAACCAGCATTGAAGAAGTTGAAGCAGATGATTTTGCCAGAAATCTATTGATAGGAAAAAATCAATGGATTGAATTTATGGAAGACCATCCTCATTTTTCAGAAACTGATATTTTAAAGTTTGCCGATAAAGAGAAAATACATCCTGCAATAGTATTTGGTAGATATTGCTTTGAGAAGAACAAGTTCGCTTTTAAAAATTCAATTGACAGAAGCCTTAACTAAACACAAATTATGAGCTACAATACATCAAGCATAGTCAGTAAAGTATGGAGTTTTTGTAATCCCCTGCGAGATGTGGGTGTGGGTTATGGCGATTATTTAGAACAGCTAACCTATCTACTGTTTTTAAAAATGGCAGATGAATATGCCAAGCCACCACATAACAGAAAACTACCGATACCTAACGAATACAGCTGGGAGAGTTTAACCCATAAAAAAGGGGCAGAACTGGAATTGCATTATGCAACCTTGCTGAGAGAACTAAGCACAGCCAAAGGCATTTTGGGTCAGATATTTACGAAGAGCCAAAATAAGATACAAGACCCTGCCATGCTTGCCAAAATCATTGATATGATTGACAGCGAAAAATGGCTGGTAATGGGCGCTGATGTGAAAGGCGATATCTATGAAAAACTATTGGAGCAAAATGCACAAGACGTAAAAAGTGGTGCAGGACAATACTTTACGCCTCGCCCTCTAATACGTGCCATGGTAGAATGTATGCAACCTCAACCCATGAAAACTATTGCCGACCCTAGTTGTGGCACCGGGGGTTTCTTTTTGGCAGCTTACGATTATATAGTTGCCAATAACAAGCTAGACAAAGCCCAAAACACTTTCCTGAAAATGGAAACCTTTTATGGCAATGAAATAGTTGCAGGCACGAGGCGATTGGCATTAATGAACTTGTTCCTGCACAATATTGGCGATATAGAAAGTGATAATTTTATTTCTCCTGCTGATGCCTTAATTGCAGCTTCGCCCACTACGTACGATTATGTGTTAGCCAATCCACCCTTTGGTAAAAAGAGTTCGCAAACCTTTACCAACGATGAGGGAGAACAAGAAAAGGATGATTTAACCTATAACCGTCAGGACTTTTGGGCGACTACGAGTAATAAGCAATTGAACTTTGTACAGCATATACGTTCCATGCTGAAAACAACCGGAATGGCTGCGGTGGTGCTACCCGATAATGTGTTGTTTGAAGGTGGTGCAGGCGAAACAGTTCGCAAGAAATTGTTAGAAACAACAGACCTGCATACCATTCTGCGTTTACCCACAGGGATATTTTATGCGCAAGGCGTAAAAGCTAATGTTGTTTTCTTTGATAATAAACCTGCCAGTAAAGATCCTTGGACAAAAGAGGTGTGGGTGTATGATTACAGAACTAATATTCATCATACACTAAAGAAAAACCCTTTGAATATTGATGTGCTAAGAGATTTTATTGCTTGTTACCATCCTGCAAACAGACATCAACGCAAGGAAACTTATGATGCAACAACCAATCCTGAAGGGCGTTGGAGAAAGTTTGGTTATGAAGAGATTATAGCAAGAGATAAAACAAGTTTGGATATTTCGTGGCTGAAAGATAAATCATTGGCAGACCTTGATAACCTGCCCGACCCTGATGTATTGGCAGAAGATATCATTGAAAACTTGGAAGCTGGTTTGGCAAGTTTTAGAGAAATTATGGTGGGGTTGGGGAAGTAAAATTTAAAGCCATTTGTCCAATGTTATAGGTTGATTAGATGGGTGAATATTGGATAAACACCCAATTCACTCATAAATACCCTACTATAGATTTGACAACTTTTGGAAAGTTGTCAAATCTTAGAGGAGATGAAATGGATTTTATGTTAGTTTTTTAAAACTGTCAAACATCTAAATTTATAACTCTCTCTTTCTATGTGTTCAAACATGGTTTAAAAACCTAAAAACTTCAAATCCTGTTTCATTGATTCAACATTATTTTATTATTTTGAAGGAGGTTCTATAAATTACTCAACAAATGTTTAATAGAATCATTAATATTACCGAATCCCTTCCCCCTAAAAATAAACTTTGCCCTTTTATCAAAGTTTATTTGGCAGTTACAAAACTTTACCTCCACCTTTGTGCCTCAGAAGTTTTAGATAACCAGCGGTTCGGCTATATTATTACTTCGCATCTCTTCTTTTGGCTTTGCCACAGACTCAAAATGAACCCACTTAGTTCCCCTTCTGAATAGGGCATCTACGATTTTCTCTTTTCACTTAGCAACATTAACAACGCATCATTCTCTTAACACCTGTAATACATCTTTATTGATGTTCATGATTACAAAATTGAAGTGTACTACAGTTGTATTAAACAGCAATAAAGTTGTATTGAACAGTAATACTAGAAATATCAGGTGGAATAAAAGAGAACCCCCCGGCAATACATTAAAAACCTCGAGTAATACAACAGTATTGATTTGGAATACAACAAAATTGTCGAGTAATACACATGTAATGAAGTGGAATGCAACTATTACCTCGAGGAATACAAAAAAGCAGAACTTTAAGCAGCAAGAATCAGTAATAAATACTTAAAACGAAATAAAATTAATTAAATTCAGACTTAACCGTCTTCAAAATTACTTAAAATGACAAACAAGGCACAGGCAAAATTGACAAGAAATGAAACAGTAGAAAATTTAATGGAGGCGCAAGCAGCTGAATATAATACAGATGCTGCCATGAAAACAATCGTAGTAAAATTTAAAACTGATTGTGCAACCGCAAATGCATCTTCAATTATTGCAGAAACAGACAACAGTGGCTATAGTGCCGAAAAACATCTTGCAAAAGACGCTGTATGCGCCACCGCAGCAGCATTATCTGCAAATTGTCAGGTGAAATTGGATATTTTGGGCAATATCATTGCTTCCCAATCTTTAAATGGTACCCTGTCCTATTATTCGTCTACTTCCGATGCATTATGTAGCAGCAGGTTAAAGAGTGTGCATAATAGTATGTCGGAAAACCTAACCGTATTGACACCTGATTATTTGACAGCGGCTCAGTTGACCGCATTTTTAGGACAAATAAACACCTTTTCAGAGCTTAGAGGCACTTCAGGCCTAGTGATTGGAGGAGAAACAGTGGCAACAAAACAAGCTGCTACTGATTTGAAGGTGACAGATAAAGATGTGGTGAACATTAAAAAAGTAGCGTTGAAATACAAAAAATTAAATCTTCCCTTTTATAACAAAGTAATAAATGCTTGCAGGACTCCAAGAATTTCTGTACACCATACGCCTGTTGAGGTTACTGTTACAGATGCAGCAACAAATGAACCACTCGGGGGTGTATCTTCTACATTTACAAAATCGAAGGAAATACAAATAAGTAATCCTCAAGGGATCATTTCTTACATCACTATGTCGGCAGGTAATACGATTGCAACATTGGTAAAAAAAGGGTATATCTCCAAGTTAGTTCCCTATAAAATTGTACGAGCACAAATGAATGAATTTTCTGTTTCCCTAACTCCAGGAACACTGACTATCGAAGAAGAAGAAGTCTTTGCAATTAAATTAACCGAAGCTATTGCCGCTGAAAAAGCAGCAACCGCTGCAAAATCTAAGTCGAGAAAAGCAGCAAAGGCTGTTGCACTAGCATCAAAATAGTAAAAAAAAGAAGAAACGGAGCCTAGAAATATATAGTTGCGTTAAATAAATATAATTCAAACTAGTCTAGATTATGAGAAGTATGATTAATCCCTAAAGTCTAACATCCCTCTCGAGTAAATCAAGGCAATTAAACCCAGATTACGCAATAGGGCACTATACAAAAAGCCAAGGATACCGCCCACAAAACACTCAAACGCAGGCGGCACCCTATTTGGCCCTCTCTCTCTCTTTTTAGTTTTTAGTGGTTAGTAAAGAAATTAATTTTTAGAAATATTAACTAACCTTCTCCCACTTACCACTCACCACTAATATCTACTGAACTGAAAGTGTTGATTGAAACACTTGTTCCTTACTGTTAATATCTCTTATCACTACATTGTAAACACCCTTAGCCATTGAACTTTCAATGTTTACAGCATGTGTGCCATTTCCACCTGCGTGATTTATAGATTGTTCAGTTACCTTTTGTCCAAGACTATTATAGATGCTTACCACATATTTTCCTGCTACTACATTTCCTAATTGAACATTCAGGGTTTTGCCTGTCAATGGATTAGGGAACAAGTTGTAAGTTGTAAGTTGTAAGTTTTCAATAACCTTAGCGATGTTACTGTAGGCAATTGTTCCGTCTGTGCTGATTGCCTTGATGCGGTAATAATTGGTTGCAGCTGTTGCTGCATTGTCTGTTGCAGCATAAACCGCAGTTGCAGTATTCTTAGCAACTTGTTCAGCAATTTGCGTGAAGCTTGCTCCATCTGTAGATTTCTCAACCTCAAACTTAGCTACTCCCTTCTCTCCTACTGTATTCCATGTAATTGTTGCCACACTGCCATTTGCTGTCGCTGTTGCTACGATGCTGTTTACAGACAAAGTTGTTGGTTTGAAGATGACGCTGAACCTGTTTTGATAAGTAGCTGCAACCTTTGTATCTGCTGTGAAACTAATCGTATTGATTCCTGCTGCTAAGGCTATAGTTGTATTCTTATACGCATCTTTCAAATAAGCAGACAAACCACTACTTGTATATGCAGTAGCATCTATTTCCAATTGATAGGTTGTTCCACTCAATGAACCAATGTTGATACCTAATACATCATTAGCCGTTGCAGGTAATCTTCCATCTATACTCAAACTCTTAGTTCCTTCAAGGATTGATAAATTATCTGCTGCATTGCTCATCTTCACATTATCTTCAATGCCTATTGCATTGCTGAATTGTGTTCCGAATACTGCAACTGCTCCATCCATCTTAGCTGTTGCACCGCCACCTTGTTTAATCAAGCTGAATGCCATCTTGCTGTTTGGTGACGCTGCTCCAAATACTGAAGTTCTTGAAGTACTCAATATTGACTTATCAGCTTCTGTAATCTGCAATTGTGGTGATGATGAAGTATTACCAATCAAGAAACCTTGTCCTGCTTGTATGAATTGTCCGTAAGTAGCATTATTGCTAGACACTCCACTTACTGCATTATAAGATACATAAGATCCTGTTGAACCCATTGTAGGATCTAAATAATAATACCTAGGATCAATATTTGTTAATCGACCACTTGTGTAAATATTATGGAAATCAATTGGTGCAGCATAAGGGTTTGCCACATAAGTGT
>CANCPA010000261.1 GCA_947379895.1 Chitinophagaceae bacterium
GGTAATACTAAATTTACTTTACTAATATTTTTTTTCAGAGAGAAAAAAGATTGAGGGTCCCAAGGCATATAAAAAGCAGCCCTAATTCCCAAACTATCACTAAAAAGCTCTGAATTAGACAGATTTAAATTACTATCCTTTTGTCCGCATCCTTTACCTTGTGCCCACTGACCATTGATATATTTTTTAAACCCTTTAAAATCCTTACCTAATTCACTATCCTTATAAGTAGAAACATTATTTAAAAGCACTTTTTTTATTGCCCTTGTTTCGATAGGTATTTTATCACTAGAAGTAGAAATACTTCTAAGCGTAATACCAATAATCACAATAGCAAGAATAATGAGAAAAACAAAGATTCTAGAACCCCACTTAAGCCTTTGCCAACGAGTAGGATTGTTAGTTTGAAATATTTGTTGAGAATCAGACATAAATAATAGCAAATAAAATACACTGCAAAGATGCAGTTACATTTAATAATAAAAACGTTATCGGAGTTTTAAAAAAGATAGTTAAGCTATTTATAATATCCGGTATTAGATATTTCGGTATGAACTACTTCTGATACTAAATATTGAATACTTTTTCCTTCCTTAATATTCTTCCTGATGGCAGTGGCAGATATTTCTAACAATGGCGCATTCAAAATTTTAATTCTATCAGTTATATCTTCCCTTTTTACTTCAAATCCAGGACGATTATAAATTACTATATCATAGTCTCTCAATATCAATTGATAATTTTTCCAATTTTTTAGATTCGTAAAACTATCACTTCCCATGATTACCGTAAAAGTATGATTAGGATATTTTTCCTTTAAGTAGGTAAGTGTATCAATAGTATAACTTGGCTTAGGTAGTTTAAATTCAATATCAGATGCTTTTAAATGCTGATTATCTTCAATTGCCTTTTTCACTAAATATAATCGATGATATTCATTTAATAATACAGACGAGGGTTTTAATGGATTTTGTGGACTCAGAACTAGCCAAACTTGTTTTAAATCAGTATGAGTTACAACATGGTTTGCAATTATTAAATGACCAATATGTATAGGATTGAAAGAACCAAAGTATAAACCAATATTCATTTATTAATAATTATGCTTAATCTTCCAAGAAAATACTATTTGCCTCACTCAAACGTAAACTTAAGTTATACCCTGCTATAGCTATAGAAATAGGGTCACCGAGGGGAGCTACTTGTATTACTTTTACTTCTTCACCGGGCACACATCCCATTTCCATTAGTTTAATAAAAATATCATCCTTTTCAAATGAATGTATTATTGCCGTATGTCCTACCCCTAACTCACTTAATCTTTTCATTATTTCTAGTTAACTCTCTTTAATTTCGCCAAAAATCAAAAGTATATTGATTAAATACCAATTTGTTACGAATTTTGGAGTTACAAACACAATACAAATAAAACATGGCGAATATTAAATTTAATTATGCGGATAGAAAACTATCATTGAGTGATAAAACTAGATTAAAAAATTATATCGTTTCCATATTTGAGGAAGAAAAAGTGGCACTCAACGAATTAAATTATATTTTCTGTTCTGACGAATACTTATTACAAATCAATAACAACCATTTACAGCACGATTATTATACCGACATAATTACTTTTACATTAGAAGAGAGGGGAGAACCCGTAATAGGAGAAATATATATTAGTCTTGATAGAATAAAAGATAATTCTAAAATAGAAAAAACAAATCTATTAAATGAAACCCTAAGGGTAATATTTCATGGAAGTTTACACCTTTGTGGCTATAAGGATAAAAAGAAAGCAGATATTATTATCATGAGACAAAAAGAAGATTATTATATCAATAAATATCTAACAGTAGATTAACGTTCCACGTGGAACATAATTCTATTAATAATAATAATAATCAACCAATTCAATTATTTAAGTATCTATTAGAAATATAAAAATCTCCAAGTGTTCCACGTGGAACACGATTTTATTTTTTCATAAGTCAAAATACTAATTAAAATTAAAATGTTCCACGTGGAACGATTTTAGAAAATATTGCTATACGAAGATGTGGAGTCTTTTATCTTTGTCGGCAAATACTAAAAGAAAAAGATGTTTCAAGAATATGATGTGATAGTTGTTGGTGCAGGTCATGCTGGTTCAGAGGCAGCAGCTGCAGCAGCTAATATGGGAAGTAAGACTTTGTTGATTACAATGAATATGCAAACCATTGGTCAGATGAGTTGTAATCCAGCAATGGGAGGAATTGCAAAAGGACAGATTGTAAGAGAAATAGATGCAATTGGAGGGTATAGTGGTATCGTGACTGACCTTACAATGATTCAATTTAGGATGCTTAACAAGAGTAAAGGACCTGCAATGTGGAGTCCTAGAGCTCAAAATGATAGAATGTTATTCGCTGCTAAGTGGCGTGAGATGTTAGAACATACTGATAATCTGGATTTTTATCAAGATATGGTAAGTTCATTACTAATAGAAGATGGAAAGGTTTGTGGTGTAATAACAGGATTAGGTAATGAGATAAAGTCTAAAAGTGTAGTCATCACAAGTGGTACCTTCTTAAATGGTATTATTCATATTGGCGAAAAACAATTAGGCGGTGGACGGATAGGAGAGAAGGGTGCTACTGGCATTACCGAACAATTAGTTGCTTATGGCTTTGAAAGCGATAGACTAAAAACGGGTACCCCTCCAAGAATTGATAGTAGAAGTTTAGATTATAGTAAAATGGAAGAACAAAAAGGAGATACCGTTATCACAGGTTTCTCTTATTTGGACTTACCTAGAATCACTCCTGAACAACAAAGAAGTTGCTATATCACTTATACTAACAAAGAAGTTCACGAAGTACTGAAGACAGGTTTTGATAGAAGTCCGATGTATCAAGGAAGAATTGAAGGTAGAGGACCTCGCTATTGTCCTAGTATTGAAGATAAAATAAATCGCTTTGCTGATAAAGAAAGGCATCAATTATTCGTAGAACCCGAAGGATGGAATACAGTGGAAATCTATGTAAATGGTTTTTCAACTTCACTTCCAGAGGATGTTCAAGTAAAGGCTTTACGTACAGTTCCAGGTTTTGAAAATTGTAAATTCTTCAGACCAGGTTATGCAATAGAGTATGATTTCTTCCAACCCACTCAATTGACACATACGCTTGAAACAAAGCTTATCAAAAATCTATTCTTTGCAGGACAAATTAATGGTACTACAGGATACGAAGAGGCTGCTTGTCAAGGATTGATGGCAGGTATTAATGCACATCTTGCAGCAAATCACAAAGAACCATTTATACTCAAAAGAAATGAGGCCTATATTGGCGTGTTGATTGATGATTTGATAAGTAAGGGTACCGATGAACCTTATAGAATGTTTACTAGTAGGGCAGAATTCAGAACCTTATTAAGGCAAGATAATGCTGATATAAGACTGACAGAAAGAAGTTTTGATATAGGTCTTGCCTCTAAAGAACGTTTGGATAAGGTAAACGCCAAACTAAAAGGGGTTGAAGAAATTAAGAAAGTATTGAATAGTTATAATGTTGAAACGGCTGACATTAATCCATATTTAGAATCGATGGATTCGTCACCATTAGATGACAAACAAAAGGCTGCTAAAATTATCCTTCGTCCAAATATAAGTTTAGATGGTATGTTGAAGGCTGTTCCAATACTCGCTAGTATGCTAGAAGGTTATGATACCGATACTCTTGAACAAGCAGAAATACAAGTTAAATACGAACAGTACATTAAGAAGGAAGAGGATATGGTCAATAAAATGAGTCAATTAGAGAATATGATTATTCCTGATTCCTTTGATTTTGAAAAGCTACATGCTATATCTAGTGAAGCAAGACAAAAATTTAAAAAGATTCGACCTCGTACCCTAGGACAAGCAAGTAGAATCAGTGGTGTTAGTCCTAGTGATGTACAGATATTGTTGGTTTACATGGGACGGTAAATTGAAAGTATTAGGTTGTAGGTTATAAGTAATAAAGAATCATAAAATAAGAAAGCACTCGATTAATGAGTGCTTTCTTATTAATAGGCTTGTATTAATACTTCCGTAGGTATCTTTAATTTGCTATGCAATTTTCGAATCATCTCTAAGGATAACTTACGCTTTCTATTTAATATTTCACTTGCCCTACTTTTTATACCTAATATTTCTGCTAAATCAGATTGAGTATAGTTCATTTGTTCCATCCTAAATTTGATTGCCTCTATAGGGTCTGGCAATCCAATAGGAAAATGTTCTTTTTCATAATTTTCAATTAATATTGATAGAATCTCTAATTCATCACCATTTTCTGAACCTCGATTTGAATCAAAAATAATTTCCAACCTTGCTAAGGCATCTTTATAATCTTCTTCGTTTTTAATAGGCTTAATATTCATAACCATACTTTTAATAAAGATACAATATTCAATTGAGCAATAATTTAAATTTTGAGTTTCTAAAACAACAAAAAAAGTAAAGAATCTTTACAATTAAACTTTACTACTTATTTACATTATTTATTCAAAATATATATGAATATAGAAAATAAAAAAATAAATGATTGATTTTTAATCACTTAATATAATATTTCAAAATTATTCAATATTCTGTACTAAGTATAAATAAAAATCGTACAGCTCACGCTACAAGCCTTCGTTTTTTTAGGGTTTCCCTAAATTCTTTGTAAAAAATTAATTTGAAATTCAAATTATAAAATATCGTGAGAGATTAAAAAATATATACTTCATTAAAAAATATAAAGACAAAATAAAAAAATGAATAATAGTGTACACTATTACTCCAATGTTGATAAATATTATCACAATAGTGTACACTATTATTCCATTATTGATAAACATTGGAATAATAGTTATAAACATTACAGTAATGTTATAGAATATTGTCGCAATAGTTATAACTATTATAGCAATATTGGGTAACATTATTGTAATAGTACAAAACAATAGAACAATGTTAACTAACATTAAATATCTATTATTAAATATCTAAACAATGTTTAATGATATTTAAGACAAATTAATACTGAAATAAACTTTTTATTGAAAATAAAAACGATTACTAACTTTAATAAGGTTACTTTCACGTGAATAATTTTACAATTAAAAAAATATAATGTCTCAAGTACTTATAGATTACTCAAGAGCAGTTTACAACGATGCAGAATTAGTTACAGAGGTGATGAGTGTGGAAACAAAAATGACGGGTAATGCGAACTTTCTTACGCCTAATCCATTAATTCCTGCTTTAACAACACAAAGAAAAAAATATCAGGATGCATTAGCCTTGTCACATAGAGGAACGCCTGAACAAACATCGGACAAGAATGTACAAAGGGAACTACTCGAAAAGATGATGCACGATTTAGGTGCTTATGTACAATTGACGAGCGGAGGAGATGAAACAAAGATTCTTTCATCAGGTATGCATACAGCAGCCTCAAAAGCAGCAATAGGAGAATTTAGTGTTGTTGAAAATTTTAAAGTAGAAACCGCAAAGGCGAGTAATAAAGTAATAGTTAGTTGTAGGGCAATGCCTAAAGCTGCATATTACGAAGTTCTATATACAGCATCTCCTGCAACAGATGCTAGTGTATGGGTAACGGTTACTTCAACGAAACATACAATTGAAATTAGTGGTCTTAAAAGTTTTATTCCTTATGTATTTAAGATGGCTGCAAGAGGTTCAAGTACTATCATTAATTATAGCATTCCAATTACAAGGGCAGCAAATTAATATTCAATTACGAATTACAAGAAAACAATTACGAATTACGAATTATCAATTACGACACTCTCTTAGTAACCTAATTGATAATTCGTAATTCGTAATTAAATTTTTATCCTAAAAGTCCTGCTGCCTTACTGATTTCTAACATTCTATCAATAGGCTTTTTAGAGGCAATTCTCAATTCTTCGTCCATAGTTATTTCAGGTAGCTCATACTTCATACATAAATATAGTTTTTCTAGCGTATTAAGCTTCATGTGGGGACAATCATTGCATGCACAAGAGTTTGTAGGTGGAGCAGGTATAAACGTCTTATT
>CANCPA010000262.1 GCA_947379895.1 Chitinophagaceae bacterium
GCACCGTGACTCATCCATCCTTTCAAGAATTGTTCGAATAATTCTTCCAATTCAAAAGCCTCACTCATGCCAAATAAACGACTGCTTTGATAAATCCAAACCTTAGATTGTGGGTGGAAGTCGGCAGGTAAAATTTCTTGTAAATCAATATTCATAATTAGTTGTAATTATTTGTGATTAGCGTGATTGAAATGATTGTTTCTATTTTACAAAAATTATTAATCAGCATTCATCATCAATTCTCAAATCTTGTATTTGTTGTTTCTAATAAAAGTTTGCAAATATCCCTTCTTTTTTGTTTCGTAGTTCAAGCAATTAATAAAAAGTTTAGTGATAGATTTCTTGCCTTTAACACTAATTCAATAATGGGAAATTGGGACAATAAAATTTCAGCTCAACTTTCGACATTGAACTCAATATCAATAATCCCTTTTGTTTCTTTGTTATTACCAAGTTGCCATTGTGGTAAAGACTCGCAATTATTCCACCTTTACTTTATAGGTCACTAATACGAACATAAAGATTGAAGCAAGAATACCCAATCCAAATGACCATTGTAGATTAGCCGCTTGTGCAATATAACCAATCAAGGGAGGGCCTAATAGAAAACCAAAATAACTTATTGTAGATACAGAGGCTATCGCAACACCCGGAGATTGACTAGAAGTTCTTGTAGCCAAAGTCATGATTAACGGCACTATACAAGAAACGCCGATGCCTATAAACACAAATCCAATCGTGGCGGGAATGAGATAAGGAAAAGAAACTGCGATGATAAACCCTGCAATTGTAAAACCGCTACAAACTTGAAATACTAGCTTGATACCTGATTTATTGATTAGCCAATCACCCCCAAATCGAGCTAATGCAGCCGCACACATGAATGCCACATAACCTGTTGTAATTAAATGTTTGGGCGCATGTACCACTTTCTGAAAGTAGATGCCACTCCAATCGAACATGATACCTTCACAGCTTTGACAAGCAAATGCTACTAACCCCAATTTGAGTAAAGCCTTTTCAGGCCAATTAAATGATATCTTTTTCTGTTTTTCATTACTCTCTTCTTTTTTAGCATCATTTTTAACAGTATCCCTAAAAAAATACAAAATAGTAGAAACGCATATCAGTCCTGTGATTTCGAAATGATGTTCCAACGAGATGTCTTTTCCAATCATAAATCCTCCTAAGGTTCCACCTACAAATCCAGAGATACTCCATATTCCATGAAAAGTAGTAATGATGGACTTTGAATATAATTTCTGTACGCCCATCGACTGTGCATTCACTGAGATGTTCATCAAATTTCTAGATCCCCCAAAAAGGAATAACACAAACATCAATTGCCATGAATTACTGACAAATCCAAGTGTACATAAAAATAAATTGTAAGCGATACTCCCAGAAAATAGTACATATCTACTGCCATAATTCTTTAAAAGAAATCTTGTCAAAGGAAGTGTAAGGATAACACCTAAAGGCATTGCAAATAAGGCTGTTCCTATTTGTGCCTCATTAAGTTGAAGCTTTTGTTGCAGACTCGGTATTCGGGACGCAAAACTAGCAAACCCAAATCCAGAAACAAAGAAATAGGCGGCGATTGCAATGCGGGTATGTCTAGGAAGGCGTTGAGTCATTTAGAATTGTGATATGAAATATGAGTAATTAATTATTAAATATGAGTGATGAATTATGAGTGATGAATTATGAGTTGTGATGTTTTTTGAATTGTGATGCGTTGTGAATTGTGAGCGTTTAGTAAGAGATGAATCGTCAATCAAATAAATGACTTATTGAGATAATTAATATTCGAATGAATACTTTTTCTACTGCCTTTTTTCTTTAACCTTCTACCTTTTACCTATTACTCATCACTCATCACTTCTTTATCATCTTAATGTGTTCAATATCATCTTCCAAATAGATGTCTCCTGTTTGTTCAAACCCAAAACGCTCATAAAATCTTTTTAAATATAACTGTGCCCCTATTTTAATGGTGCCATAACCAAATAATTGATGGCATTGTTGAATTGATTGCCTCATGAGTTCTTTCCCAATTCCTTTTCCCCTATGAGAGACTGCATTTACCACCCTTCCTATACTCATCTCTTGATATACAGTATTAGGCGCCAATAAACGGGTGCATGCAACTAGTAAATCTCCATCATAACCTAATAAATGGAAACAATTTTTATCATTATTGTCCATATCTAAAAATACACAGTTTTGTTCCACAACAAATACATCACTCCTCAATCTTAACAAAGCATATAATTCATGATTTGTCAATGAATCAAAATGTTTACAAACCCAATTAATAGTAGCCATGTTTAATAGTTGTTAGTGATTAGTTGTAAGTAAATAGTTGTGAGTGTATAGTTGTTAAAGTGTGATTAAACGTTAATATTTAGAATAAACAATATTTTATAGTGAAACTTTTTTATTTAACCACTAACCACTAACCACTAATCACTCACTACTCACCACTCACCACTAAAGTGAGACTTTTACCAAATAATGTTGCTTTAAAGTACTCTCCCTAGTTTTGTAGTTAATAAATTCCCCTGTTAGTTGACTCGTATGAAAATAATTAAACCCTACAGGGACGTTTGTTTTTAATCCATACTTTTTTAAGGAATCTAAACCATCTTTATTAGTGTAAACAAAAAGAGGGGAAGCTTTCAGATTTGTTTTCAGAGTAGTGATGTCAACAAATAATAAATTTGTCTTTGTATAAAACATATAAGAATAAGGCGTCTCATAAAGTGATGCCGTTGTTTTTAATTCAGGATACAATTTATTGACATAAAACGCGACATTACTTCCTGCTTGATAATTCATTAATGAAGGGTAAATGCAAGTATTTAAAAATAAGAAGACGCCTGTGATTGCCACAAAACTCTTCCCGAAAATGTTCATCAATTTCTCTCCCTTGAATAAAAACAAACATCCTGTAGTCGTGATAGCAAAGAAAATAATTGCCAAGATATAATGCTCGGGTCTATAAAAGACAATCAATAAAGCCATGATCAATAATACTGCACCTATCAAAAAATATTGTATTCCACAGATAGTCTTGATAACCGATGGTTTAACTATTTGAATGAAATATTGTGCAGTAATAATGGCAAAGAAGGGGAATAGGATATTCAAATAATGTGGTAATTGAAACCTAGATAAAGAGAATATCAGGAACATCAAACCACTTCCTCCGAGTGTGATGTATTCATTTAGTCGTATTGAAGCCCATATTTTCCACAATAACCATCCAAATGCCATATAAAACAAGACTCCCCATGGTAAAAAAGCCCAAAACATAGTATGTACATAAAAGAATTTATCTCCCTCTCCCTTGATAGGACCGTTATTGAAAAAACGGCCAAACTGACTATCCCAAAAGAAGAAACGGATGCCAGAAACACCTGTTTTATCGAAAACAATCTTTTCAGGATGCAAGTCGAATTGTTGATATAAGCAATACAATTCAGGCAATGTAAATAACAATATCAGTCCTAAAGCTACTATCCATTTAATACTATAAAACTGCTTGTAGTCTTTTTTTGCTATCCATTCTACTATAAAACCTCCTCCTATTGCAATTAATATAAAGGGACCCTTTGTCATCAAAGCACACCCGGCAAAGAATGAGGCAATCACCATGTTTTTGAACCACTTTATATTAGCAAAAGCCAATGAGAAATGATAAACAGAGGCAATCAGTAATCCTGTTAGATAAGGTTCAGCACGAACATCATTGTTAGAAATGAACAGGTGAGTGGCCGTAATATAAATCAATACACTAAGTTGTGCGATTGCTTTGGCATAATATTTAACTGCAAAAAGATAGGTATAGTAGGCACCCATTCCCCAAAAAAGAAATGCAGGTAATTTATAGGCGATAGTGTTTATTCCGAAGACTTTGTAGCTTAGGGCAGCCATCCAAAAGGGGAAATGTGGCTTGTCAAGCCAATCCCTTCCTACGACTTTTAGGTTGATGAAATCGTTTGTTTGGGCTATGTTCTTAGCGATGTAAGAATACAATGTTCCATCAGAATCTAGGATAGTGATAAATAAGCCTGTTGCATTCACCAATATTCCAATGATTAGGAATAAATAAAACCATTTATTCAACCATTCTTCCCTAATAGTAATTTTGTTGTTAATCATAGTGCTAATTCTTTGGGTACTAGTTGGCATGTAAACAGTTGGCCACCATTGTGTTATGTGTTAAGTAATATCCATTTTAGCTTATGGAAAGGTTACCGTAGTGGTTGCCCCACACGAAACAGTGTAAGTATTAGACCCATCTAAAGGATTTGTATCGTAAACACTTTGATGAGCAATCCGAACAATATGTCTTCCTGTAGGGACTTCATGTATGGTAACATTTTGACCGGCAGGTAACGTTGAACAAACCACTGCCCCATCCAAATATATTCCATAAGGATAAAAAGTATTGTTTTGAATAAGAAGCTGACCTACAGAGGATAGTACAATTGGTTCATACACATTAAGGGTATTAGGAATTAAAGCAGTCGGTAGTTGTTGAGTTGTATTATAATTATCGTAACAGTCACTTTCTATAAAATAATAATAAGCTACAGGAGCTAAATCGGTAACATACAGATATCCATTATTATCAGTATTTGTCTTTAAAACTAAATTGGTATTATGCAAATAATCATACTGTGTTTCATATAAATATACAACTGCATTTTGAAATGGAAGTCCCTGTTCATCAATTACACGCACTTTTAAATCGGTGGGAGTATTTGCAGTTTTGATACAAGAGTTAAAGCAAAAAGCGATTATTGCTAATAACATTATTTGTAATATTCTTTTCATTATACTTCTTTTCATTTTTGCAATATTATTCAATTAATTGTGATTCAAAATAAAGTTTATTTCTACTTTTAAAGATTTAGTCACCAATTGCTTAAGGAAAAGGCATTGTTAAACTAGTATAAGCTGCCTACGAGTAGAACGGAGAGTCTACAAATTACAAAACGTTTCTGATGAAGTAAAAAGTACCACATAATTATAATTTTATTAGCTTTTTTCAAATCAATAAAAGAATTGAAGAACTTTCAATCCAGCCATGTAGATATAAACAGGATTTTAGCGAAAATTATACATAGCTAATCACAATTATAAAATCCACTCAATCAATCTGTCCTAGTTTACACTTCGCCCTATATCTTTGCAGCCGCTAAAAAATAGTTAATGAGTGTACATTTAAGTGAACAAGAACTTGTAAGAAGAGAGAAACTATCCAAGTTGACAGCTGCCGGTATTGATGCATTTCCTGCTGCCCTTTATCCAGTATCCCATTTTTCTGAACCGATTAAAGAGGCATATACGGAAGAAAATAAAGAAGAATTTGCGCAAGTTTGCCTTGCAGGTCGAATCATGAGTATTAACGATAAGGGTAAGGTATTCTTTATTAAAATACAAGATAGTAAGGGAATCATTCAGTTATATGTGAAACGTGATGAGCTTTGTCCCGATGAGGATAAATCTTTTTGGGATAATGTAATTAAACATGGTCTTGACCTCGGAGACTTCATAGGTGTGAAAGGTTTTGTTTTTATTACAAAGACGGGTGAGACATCCGTTCATGCACAGTCAATAACGTTATTGGCAAAGTCATTGAAACCATTACCTGTTGTAAAACGTGATGAAGAAGGAAATGTGTTTGATGAAGTAACAGACCCTGAGTTTCGTTATCGTCAACGTTATGTTGATTTAGTGATAAATCCAAATGTTAGGGATGTGTTTGTAAAACGCACGACTTTAATGAATACGATTCGTACATTTCTGAATACTCAAGGTGCATTAGAAGTGGATACGCCTGTTTTGCAAAGTATTCCCGGAGGTGCTGCTGCTAGACCTTTTATCACACATCATAATGCGTTAGACATCCCGTTGTACTTGCGTATTGCTAATGAGTTGTATTTAAAAAGACTAATTGTAGGTGGGTTTGATTGGGTGTATGAATTTAGTCGCAACTTCAGAAATGAGGGGATGGATAGAACGCATAACCCTGAATTTACCGTTTTGGAATGGTA
>CANCPA010000263.1 GCA_947379895.1 Chitinophagaceae bacterium
ATTTTGTTGGAAGTGATGAATTTGATGCAAATAAGCTTTCCCTCAAATGGCATTGGAATCATTTGCCTGACAATAGTAAGTGGTCGCTAACCAAAAAGAAGGGTTATTTGTCAATCACGGCGAGTCATAGTCCAAACTTTATGTATGCACAAAATAGTTTGATGCAGCGGATTGTAGGGGGCGGTTCTGTGGCTACTACTAAGATAGATTTGAGTGATTTACAAGTAAATGATATAGCCGGAATTGCAGTAGCTAATCTTCCTTATGCAGGCATTGGCATCCAACAAAATGCAGGAAGTCAAACCCTATTGATGTTTGAAAATGGAGAGATAATTGATAAATCACCCATACAAAATGTAAAGGAAATCTATCTACAGATAGAGGCTACTCCCGAAGGCACTGCCAAATTCAGTTATAGTTTTGAAGGAAAGAAATATGTCCCGTTGGGAAAAGAATTTATTATGGAATTTACCGTAAAGACTTTTCTTGGAAATAGATTGGCGATGTACTGTTACAATACGAGTGATGGTGCAATGGGAAATGCCTATTTCGATTGGTTTCATTTAACTTTTAATCAACCAATTGGCAGCCATGTAAATGCCTTCAAGCCCATATCAATTTGTAATTATGATAATGAGAAAGGAGCTTTTGAGTATCGTTATGTCCTTAAACGTCCGATGCAATTTATTGACCAAGTGAGGAATAATAATTGGCTTGGATTCAATCATATTCATTTTGATGAGGCTGCCTCTTCGTTTCAAATCAAGGCTTTGCCGCTTGAAGTGGGAACGATTGAAGTGCATGAAGATGGGATAGATGGAAAGTTATTGGGAAGTTGTAAGATAAATGGGGTGGCAAGTGCAGACTATACCACCTTTCAATGCCCCGTTAATATTAAAAAGGGACAGCATGCCATCTATTTAGTTTTTAAAGGGGGGCAAGGAAACTTGTTTAGGTTGGATAGCTTTTGGTTTAAATAACTCACCTTACGCAAGTTCAAAAATTACAAAAAAATGATTACTACATAGGCACATAAGGCACATAGAAAACAATATCTAAGGTAAAAAGCGTTTCACTTTAAGTTCACATAGACTCGAGTATAAAAAAGTGAAACTTTTTTTCTATGTTTTCTTATATAAACTAGAATAAAATTCTATGTGCCTATTGTGCCTATGTGGTAAATCTTTATTAAGTGTTTAAATGCTGCGTAACATGAGTAAATAATATAATTTTCATCGTTGTTTAATAAAAATATATTTAGAATATGATTAAAAATAGTTTGATTGGATTATCAGTTTATCTGTTGTTATCAGCAAATTTTACAATGGCACAAAGCCAGCAAATCGACCCTATCGTGAAGGCCTCTCCTTATGGAGATAAATATGTTTGGTCGTATGCTGCCCATGACCCATTGCCGTGGAGTATCTTCAAACCCAATGATTTTGGTACTGCCAAAGTCATTTTTGATAATACGGGAGTTAGAGATTTAGGAAAAGTTCCTGCACCCGGTATTCATCCCCGTATGTTCTTTTCACCAAACGATTTACCTGCAATTCGCAAGAGATTGAAAGAAACCCGTGCGGGTCAAGAGGCATGGAAGAATGTGTTGGAATATTCAAATGCCCTAAGGCTTAGCTATGATGAAAAAGCAGATTATGCCAAACCCGATTGGATGAATGGCAGTTTCAGTGTTCATGGTCGCTGTCCCTTGTTTCGTATTGGTGGCTACGGCAAAAGGGAGGATTATTATAGCGAACTAGCAGAGGGAAAAACACCTACTAAAGAATTTGCATGGATGCAGGCAATGAGTACGGAGGCATTGCGATGCTTGATTGATGATGATAAAGCTGCTTCAGAAAAACTAATTAAGGCGACTGTTACCGCCGTCAAGATAGAACAAGACCTTCGAGCTAAAAATGATAAACCTATTTTGCCTGGACAACCTCCTAAGCCATCTACTAATAGAATGAAGGCAATTGCGCTCGGTTTTATCTACGATTTCACCTTCAACTATATGAATCCTGAACAAAAGAAAATTATTCATGATGAATTGGTGAATATTTCTGCCTGGCAGGACAATTACGGCACTTTTAATGGCGCCGAAAATAGTCGTAGCAATTGGGCAGGCTTTTCCTATTGGGTATTCGATTTGATGGCTTTAGAAGGTGATGAGGGGTTCAATGACCTTAAATTCAGGGGTTTATATAAGGGGTTACGCAACTTTTATTCTACTTCTTTCTTCGATGCAGGAACTGCTTATGAGGCTGAAGGCAAATTATTGTTTGCCTTAGATGCGGTTTCTGTTTATGACAGACTCTCTGAAAAATATGGCTTAGAGAAATTATCCTGTCATCCTTTGTTGCGTAAGCACCTAAGTAATTTTTCTATTTCTTCGGTATTGCCCACCCTGAAAAACTTTGCAGTATTTGATATTTTGGGTGCAATGGGTAGGGGATTATGTGTACCGTTAGATGTGGTGGTGGCACATTATCTGTATCCTAACGACAAGAAAATTGATTTTTTATATAAAGTAACTGTCGGTGAAGATTATAGCAAGCTACCTAATCGGGTGGATAATAATGTGAACTCTGTCATTATTTCTGCCTTGTTTGCAACTGATTATGACCAATCAAATGACCCTCGACAATTAGGATTACCCGAATCTTATTTTTGTGGACAACGTGCCTTGATGATGACCCGTTCCTCTTGGGATACTAATGCAACTTTCCTTACAATGCATACAAGAGGTGTAAGTGGTGGTCATCCTTATCGGGATAGAAATGGAATTATGTTGGCTGGCAAAGGAAGAAGTTGGATAACAATTCCTGGTCATGATGGCGAAACAGAAGGTTGGAGATGTAATACGGTATTGATAGATGGCAGGAATCAGGACAATAGTACGCCTGCAAGAATGGTGGATTATGTGAATAACGACCATGCAACTTTTGCGGTAGGAGATGCAAAATACTGTTGGGATTGGTCGTGGAGACGGGTGGATAATAATAAACAAGGCAAACAAGCCACTTACGAAGATTTTAAAAATAACAATATGGAAATCGGGCTTGGTTATGTCCCTGTTGAACATTGTTTCAACGATTTCGCCTATACCAAGATTGATGACCCTAAATTCAAAAATCCTGTAAAATGTTTCCCACATTGGGTGGCAGTGGATGGTTCTGTTTCTGGCTATGCCAAACAGGTGAGTACGCCTGTTTTGAAATCCTTCCGTACTTCAGGATTGGTACGAGGCAAATACCCTTATGCCTTGGTGATTGATGATATACAACGCAATGCGTTTAAGGCTCGTTATGATTTTAATTTGACATTGATGGAAGATTTGGTTTTGTTGAAAGACTTGCCTCTACAAACGCAGAAAGGAGATATTATTTTAACTAGTCAAACAAGTATCAATTCTAATGGAAAATTAAAGAAGGGAGAACCTGCACTTTTAATCAGGGTGTTAGAAGGAAAGGGAGATATGCAGTTGCCTTTGCTTAGGATAAAAGAAAAAGTGAATTTATTTACCTTGACTACTGATGCTGTTTCACCCGATTTCAAGATAATGCTGTATCCTTTTAAGGAAGGAGAACCTCTGCCTAAATCTCAATGGAATAAAAAGATGAGCGAGTTGACAGTTGATTTTGGTGACCAAAAAGATAATCTTTCCTTTTCTGCATCACCTTCTGGCAAAACAAATCTCCGAATATCAAGGGATGGCAAGGAAATAATTTCTGTTAATAAGGAAGTGCCCGTATTTAAGGATGCGGATACAGATTCATTGGATGCCCAATTGATGCAATTACCTAGACTGATTGAATCATCCAAAAGTTTTAATGCAGAAAAGCTACCTACCCTTGCAGCCTCTTGGTCATTTGAGAATCAAACAGACAGTCTTTTTAAATCTAATCAGGGAGATGTTGCACAAAACTTGATGGCGAATGGAACAATCTTGGAAACAGGCATCGTTGGAAAGGGAGTAAGATTCAATCAAAAGAAGGGAATTGAGATGCCATTTAAATCAACCGAAAAGACGATTGATAATGTAAGTTTCTCTTGTTGGGTAAAGGCAGACCAAGACTTTAAAGGCGGAACTATTTTCGATTTTCATAGTAAAGGGGGCTTTGCTTTAGACATTGTACAAGGGCAAGGAAGATTTAGCACACAAGGTGTCTTTGGAATTGGAAGGGTAAATACAAATGTATTGACCGATTGGACAAACTTCACGGTCACTTGTAGTCCGAAGGAAGTGATACTCTATCGTGACGGATTAAAACTGATTACGGTTCCTGTTACCATGAAGATTGATAAGTCAAATGCCATTCGTTTGGGGCAAGGGTTTTCGGGCCTATTTGATGAAGTCAAACTATTCAATAGCACATTAGATGAAGAAACCGTGAAAAAACTCTATTTATCAACTTATTATCAATTGGCTACTACCAAATAAATAGGGATAAACAAGATGAAAGTATTATTGAAGTTAACTATTTCCTGCTTACTATTCTTTCTACAGATTGTAAATGGGCAAACCCTTCCTGAAGGAACACATTATAAAAAGGATAAGTCTCCCGATTCTACATTCTTGGAAAGTTGGACCGTGAGTAGTCCTTATCAGGAAGGGGAAAATAAAGTTGAAGTATTGTTACCCGATAATCCGCAAAAGGGGAAACGCTATCCTGTTGTATATATGCTACCTGTAAACGAGGGCATCAAAACAACGTACGGTCATCCGCTTGCAGAGGCACGTCTCAATAATTTGCAAAATAAATATCAATGTATAATAGTGTGCCCTGCATTTACCATCCTTCCTTGGTATGGGAATAATCCAAATAAGCAAACTGTACGACAAAATCAATACGTGATAGATGTGGTTTTGCCCTTGATAGAAAAGGAATATCCAACCATAACTGATTCTACGGGAAGATATCTGATAGGTTTCAGCAAATCTGCTTTAGGCGCTTTTAGTTTGTTTTTCAATAATCCCCACACTTTTAATCGGGTGGCAATTTTTGATAATTATTTTGGCAAGCCGTCGGAAGAACAATGGGTAAAATGGGGTTTTGAGCAATGTTATGGTACCCGTGCAAACTTTGATTTATATGATATGCCCGACCTGATTAAATTAAAAGGGGAATATTTCAAACTCCAACCACCTCGTATCTCTATCATTTGTGGAGGGCCAGGATTACGGATTGGAGTAGAAGAGTTAATCATGAACCTGCAAAGCAAAAACATACCTATTACTGTGACTCGTGGAGACTTTGGTCATACTTGGAAAACAGGTTGGATGCCTTTTGCTTTTACAGGCCTTGCGCCTGATAGGAGGTGATAAGAATTTATTAAGCTAAACCAATCCGTTGCCATTTATTTAATTTTACTTATCCGCTTTTTCTTGAATAAGGTTTTCCATCTCAACATAGATTTGATACACTGGAAAATCATGTTCGCCCAATTGATTCTTTATTTTAATCCTGATTATTCGCTCACAAATGTTGAAAAGTACTATTTCTTGCCAGTAATTTTCATTATTTCCTTGTCCAAATCCGAAAGGTATTTTTTGTCTTGTACTATTCTAAAGTGTTCATACTCTACATGAGCCTTTTCCATCGCTTGTTCGTGAGAAATATTACCCGCATTTGCCAAAACATCTAGACTATTACTCTCCAAAAATTTATTAGTTCTTTCAAGCCAATCTTTCATATTCATCAGTTGTTTTCTTCTTGCCTGAAATTCTGCCAAATCCAAAAATGCACTAACCAATAAGTTTAGGTCACCAATTTCATTTTCTTGCAATAATTTTTGGCTATGCTTACATCACTTTTCAAAATCTTACCTTTTGGGGCATTCTTCCATGAAGTCAACCCCATATAATCTTTGTTTTTATCAGCTCTCGAATTTACAATCTCTGCCGCAGTCTTACCAGTTACTGCATAGTGGAGTTTATTTTGAACCATCTTATAAAACAATTTGGTTTCGTCGGCATCCTTATTATAATCAGCACTACATTGTTCAAAAATGTCACCTAACTTTTGAAACAATCTCCTTT
>CANCPA010000264.1 GCA_947379895.1 Chitinophagaceae bacterium
CTATAAATATTTTATTATTATTTCTTTAAATCAAAACAAAGGCTTCCCGATATTTGGGAAGCCTTTGTAGTCATAGATAATTTACAACTCTCCACTTACTTACTTATCATTTTAATTACAGGTACAATCATTTCTTCCAAACTGACTCCTCCATGCTGAAATGAATTTTTATAATAATTTACATAGTGATTAAAGTTATTTGGATAACATAAGAACCCATCCTCCTTAGCAAAGATAAACGATGAATTTACGTTTGGAACTGGTAGACCTGCCTCTCTAGGATCTCTGAATGCCAAAACATCTTTTGGTTCATAATTAAGATTACGACCATGTTTGTATCGAAGGTTAGTGGTCGTTTGCTTATCACCGATTACTTTACTTGCCTTCTTCACCCTGACTGTTCCATGATCGGTAGCAACTACTAAGCGTATCTTCTTTTCGGCAATCTTTTTTAGTGCCTGTCTCAATGCACTATGTTCAAACCAACTCTTTGTTACACTTCTATAACTCGCCTCGTCTCCTGCTAATTCTTTCAGTACTTCCATTTCTGTGCGTGCGTGACTCAGCATATCTACAAAATTGTAAACGATGATATTTAAATCATTACCTAACATATTATGTATGTTATTTACAAGGTGTTGTCCATCATGATGATTTACGACTTTGGTATAACTTACTTTTAGGTTATCTAATTTTAATTTCTTTAGTGAAGCCCTGAAGAATTCTTCTTCAAATAGATTCTTACCACCTTCTTCATCATCATTTTTCCATTGTGTCGGGAATTGCTTTTCAATATCAATGGGTAACATGCCACTAAAGATGGCGTTGCGACTATATTGAGTAGCAGTAGGAAGGATGGAATAAAAAGTTTCTTCTTCTAAGATTCTAAAGCTTTCTGCAAAAATCGGTTGAATTGTTTTCCATTGATCGAGACGAAGATTATCTATCAACACAAAAAACAAGGGTGTCCCTTTCTCTAATTGAGGTAATACTTTGCTCTTTAATAGGGTATGACTCATCACAGGAACATCAATCGTTTTTGGATTCATCCATTTGGTGTAATTTCTACTGATAAATTTAAAGAACTCAGTGTTTGCCTCCTCCTTTTGCGATGCTAGAATCTCTTGCATTTCGGGACTATTGGTTTTGTCCATTTCCAATTCCCAATAAACAAGTTTCTTATAAATGTCCATCCAATCGTTAAAGTCGGGATTGCTATTAAGTGCTGTAAATAAATTGCGGAACTGTTGCTGATAGGTCGTCGTCGTTTTTTCGGATACCAGTCTCTTATTATCAATAATTTTCTTTAGACTCAATAAGACCTGATTAGGATTGACAGGCTTAATTAGATAATCGGCTATCTGACTGCCAATAGCATCATCCATCAAATTCTCTGTCTCATTTTTGGTAATTAACACTACAGGAATCTGTTGATTAATTTCTTTAATCTTAACAAGCGTCTGCAATCCTGTAATGCCAGGCATTGTTTCATCAATCAAAACAACATCTACTTGATTGTCTTTCAAATATTCTAAGGCATCAAAACCATTAGAAAACGTAGTTACCTGATAACCTTTAGTTTCCAGAAACATTTTTTGTGACTGTAAACTCTCCATTTCATCATCAACCCAAATAATTTTTGCTAACGGCATTTTATTCAATTTAATTGTTTTTAATAAAAATACTTACACTGAAACCAACAATACTTAAATATGAAGTTGTACGTTTTATGTAATAGATTATACGTTCGTATTACTTACATCGTAATACTTAAAACGTACAACTTATAACGTATAACTATTCACTTACCTGACTATTGATTTTAAGACCCAGAAAAACTAAATGTAGAAATGTAATTCAAATTGAAGACAATTTTTTGTGGATTGCTTTTCAAAAATAGAGGAATGGTAGATATGAAAATTATTAATTAGATGGTTTAACAAAGATTCAACTTTGTGTTAACGTAAAGTTGGGATAATGAAAAATCCATTCTACTATTGAAAGCATAAAAAAAGGCAAAGCCTTTGGATGAATTACCAAACACTTTGCCTCTTTTCCTATCCATTTGCCCTCTTTTATTTATTAGAACAAGTTACAGTAGTTGCTTCGCTTAAAATACTAATACCTGCCGTATTTCCACAATAGCCATATACAGTGTATTCTGTATTCAATTTTAGACCACTAAAAGTCTTTATTTTAGATTTAAGACAATTAAGTAAAATCCTCGGATTTGTACCACTTGGTATATCTAATATTCCATTAATAAATGAAAATCCATCTGGCAAAAGACCACTTTCTACTAAGTATGCACCGTAATACTCTGCTCCATCAACTGGCTTAAATTCAAAAGTAAGCACTGCCCCACCGGGACGTGTAACATCTTTTAATATGGGTTGACCTGGAACAATACTACTAGTGATTGATTGTTTGTAAAGGTGAAAACCTGAAAGATTAATCAAATCAACAGATACACCGGGTAAATTTTCTACATAAAGACGCAATGTATCTAATCCACCCATTATTGAAGTTTTAGCAATGTCGTATGCCCCCTTAAATATGTGTCCACCACTTTCGAATGAATAGTTGGCTTCCCGATAATTCTTCACTTGTAATTCATAATTAATTTTCGTAAGTGGAGGCGAAGCAAATTCAATAATATGACCATAAATGCCGTTCTCAATATCGGTAAGAAAGGTGTTAAAATCTTGCTTATTGAAATGGTGATAATCTTGTAAAATAGAAAGTTTCATAATAAAATATTTATATTTATTTATAATTCTCCAAAACTACATGCTAAGTATTCATTAAAAATATTTTATTTTCTAATAATTCAATAAGGTTTTGCACATATTTTCAAATCGTATCTTGAAGTGGTGCATAACTATTGTCTATTCAGTTTGACGAGCAATAGATTTAGTCACATAGTGATGGATATTAACGAAAATAACTTCTAATTTTCCTTGACACACCTGTCAATAATATTCTTACTACTGTCAAAGCCTCTCTCACTCCTGTGAGTGACGTGGATAAACCTGTCTTTCGCCTTAACAGACCTTTCGAAAGCATAAACACATATGTCTATCGTAATTACATATCTGTCAATAGCTTTGATAAAACTGTCACAGGCTTTGACACTACTATACTTGGCTTTGAAACAACTATACTTAGATTAGAAACAACTGTGAATAGCTTTGACAGTTGTGTCGGCTTGAATGACAGTACTCTAAATTGGTTTGACAGTACTGTCTTAAGTGTTAACACAACTGTCATGTGCATCTTCAGTTGTGTTTAGGCTAAAACGTTGCTTTTGGGAACAACTAAAGCGATTAGAATTTCTGATTATTAAAAAATAAAGTAACTATCACAAATTTAAATAAAACAAAGTACATGCTTGATTTAAACTATCATAGGAAAAATTAAAAAGGTTTAGTGTTCAGTGCCAAAAATATCAATCACAATTTCATTAATTTTTATTTTGGCAAATTAAAATATACCATTACATTTGCAGCCCCAAAAAGTTCTTTCGTAAGTAAGAATGATTGAGTTTGGGAGTTTTAATAAGTTTATTAGAACGCTATCACCAATTAAATCGTAAACAATGGCTAAAGAAATCGCAACGTACGTAAAGTTGCAAGCTAAAGGAGGGCAGGCGAATCCTGCTCCGCCAATTGGACCTGCCCTAGGTTCTAAAGGCGTTAACATTATGGAGTTCTGTAAGCAATTCAATGCAAGAACTCAAGATAAACTTGGAAAAGTAGTTCCAGTTTTGATTACAGTTTACACTGACAAATCTTTCGATTTTGTTATTAAAACTGCTCCAGCTTCTCTACAATTATTAGATGCAGCAAAAATTAAAGAAGGTAGTAAGGAACCTAACCGTGTTAAGGTGGGTAAGGTTACTTGGTCTCAAGTAGAAGAAATTGCTAAAGACAAGATGCCTGACCTAAATTGCTTTACCATTGAAAGCGCTATGAAAATGGTTGCAGGTACAGCACGTAGCATGGGTATCACTATTGATGGATCAGCTCCATGGGAAAAAAATTAATTATTCACCTTTAAATCATTCAAATTATGTCATTGACTAAAAAAAGAAAGGTTGCAAATACAAAGGTGGATAAAGCAAAACTTTATTCCCTTAAGGAAGCGACTTCATTAGTAAAAGAAATTAACTGTACAAAGTTTGACAGTTCAGTTGATATTCACCTTCGTTTAGGTGTTGATCCTAAAAAAGCAGATCAACAAGTACGTGGTACTGTATCATTGCCACACGGTACTGGTAAAACTAAGAAGGTATTAGTATTGTGTACACCTGACAAGGAAGCGGCTGCAAAAGAAGCAGGTGCAGATTTTGTAGGTTTAGATGAGTTTATCTCTAAAATTGAAGGTGGATGGACAGATGTAGATGTAATCATCGCTACACCGTCTGTGATGCCTAAGATTGGTAAATTGGGTAAGATATTAGGTCCTCGTAACTTAATGCCGAATCCTAAAACAGGTACTGTAACAAACGATGTTGCAGCAGCAGTAAACGAAGTTAAGGGTGGTAAAATTGCTTTTAAAGTTGATAAAGCTGGTATTGTTCACGCTTCTATTGGTAGAGTATCTTTTGCTCCACAAAAGTTAGCTGATAACAGTGCAGAATTCATCAATGCAATTATTAAATTAAAACCATCTACTTCTAAGGGTACTTATTTGAAAGGCGCAAGTATTGCTTCTTCAATGAGTCCTGGAATTACTTTGGATGTAAAATCATTATCAAACTAATCCTGGTGATTCCAAATTGGAAAGTGACCCGGGTTTTAAATAAAATTAGTTATGACAAAAGAACAAAAAAATGAAGTAATTGAGGTTCTGAAGCAAAAGTTCACTCAATACAGTACTTTTTATATTACAAATACTGAAGCATTAACTGTAGCTCAAACTACTAATCTTCGTAGAACTTGTTTTAATAAAAATGTAGAATTAAAGGTAGCTAAAAACACCTTGATTAAGAAGGCATTAGAAAGTTTGGATGCTGAAAAGTATGCAGGTCTTTTCGATAGCCTACATAATGTAACGGCTTTAATGTTCTCTGAGAACGCTAAAGAACCTGCATTGATTATCTCTTCTTTCCGTACAGAAAGTAAGACTGAAAAGCCAGTATTGAAGGCTGCTTTTGTTGATGGTGCTGTATTTGTTGGTAACGACCAATTAGAAGCATTGAAGACATTGAAAGGCAAGCAAGAATTATTGGGAGAAATCATTGGATTGTTACAATCTCCTGCTAAGAATGTTATCAGCGGCTTAAACGCAGGTACCAAATTGGCTAGCTTATTGAAAGCATTAGAAGATAGAGAAGTAGCAGCGTAAGTTGTAAGTTGTAAGTTTTACGTATTAAGTTATGGGTTTTCAGACTTACAACTTAAAAAATAATTCCCAGGCCTGAGGGTATAATAATTAAAGGCAAATTTTTTTAAACAAATCCGTCGGAGTTATTAATTAACAATGAAGACGGGAAAAATTAACAAACATGGCAGATTTAAAAGCGTTCGCAGAACAATTAGTAAGCTTAACAGTTAAGGAAGTTAACGAGTTAGCAAAAATTTTGAAAGATGAGTATGGCATTGAGCCTGCTGCTGCAGCTGTTGCTGTTGCTGCTGGTCCTGCTGCTGCAGCTGCTCCTGCTGCTGAAGAAAAGACTGCATTTGATGTAATCTTGAAATCAGCTGGTGCAAACAAACTTCAAATCGTGAAAATCGTTAAGGATTTGACTGGTTTAGGTTTGAAAGAAGCTAAGGATTTAGTTGATGGTGCTCCAAAAGCAGTTAAGGAAGGTGCATCAAAAGCAGAAGCTGATGATATCGCCGCTAAATTGAAAGAAGGTGGTGCTGAAGTAGAAATCGTTTAATAATAACTTTCTACATAAGAAAAGCCCTAGGTATTTATATCTAGGGCTTTTTTGTTTTATATAATTCTATGTACTGTATTCTATTTCAATGGGTTTTGATAAATAATACTCTATCGATCCTTTCAGGACTTCTACTAACTAATATTACTAG
>CANCPA010000265.1 GCA_947379895.1 Chitinophagaceae bacterium
AATCATTCCCCTATTTAATTATCAATAACACATCGGGTGGTGTGCAATTAAATAGCCCTACAACTGTTACTGGTCAATTGACTTTGACCAATGGGATATTATCCACTACTACTTCTAATTTATTAAGTGTAACAAATACCGCAAATTCTGCTTTAGCTGCCACCACAAGTTTCAGTGCTACTACTTTTATTAATGGACCGCTTGCGTGGACTTTGCCTAATGGAACTTCTTCAAGTACCTATGTTTTCCCTATCGGTTCTGGGTCTAGTTATTATCCAATTTCTTTGGCAAATCCTGTTACAAGTACTAGTGGTACTGTTGCGCAAGCGCAAGCTTTTCTTTCTGGTACGGGTGGAACTTATGATGGTACCTTGAATGCAATCAGCACTTCAGAATATTGGTCTTTGAACGCATCAGTTGGAAATATTACAGGCGGCTCTGTTTCTTTAACAAGGACAGGTGTTTCATTGGGTTCATTTAATATGATCGGTACTGCAACCTCTCTCGCTGGAGCTTATACATCTATTGGTGGTACTACTAGTGGACAGTCAATTAATACTTCTAGTACTATTCCTACAATCAATGCAGGTACAAGTAATTATTATACAATGGCTTTCTATAGTACCACTCCTGCTATTACAGGAATTACTGGAGGGGCATCAAGTTCTACAGGCTATTATGGCACTACATTAACGATAAATGGAGCTAACTTTTCGAGTGGCGCAACTGTTTCTTTTAACGGAGGTTCCGATATAATCACCACCTTTATTAGTTCTACTTCTATTCAGGTAGTAGTGCCTCTTTCTGCTACAAATGGCAATATCACCGTAACTTCAGGAGGACAGACAACAGCCGGTTATGCATTCTCAATCATAGGATATACAAGTAATGGTTCAGGAGATTGGAATAGTTCTACCCCTTCTGCTCCTTGGCCTTCTGGATTTATTCCTGCTGCAGGAAGTGCTGTCGTTATTAATAGTGCGGTTACGGTAAATAGTGCTGTTTCAAATACACCAAATACGCTAACGATTAATGCCTCCTCTTCACTAACATTTGGTGCTTCTGGAGCATTGTCAGCAACTACTACTCTTTCAAATAGTGGTTCAATAATAATGACTTCTGGAGGTACGCTTACTTTAAGTAACAGTGCTTCATTCGCCAATTCTGGAACATTTACTTATGGTACTGGAACTATTGTATTTTCTGGAACAGGAAGTATCACTGGAACAACTCCTTCCTTTAATAATGTTTCATTGGGAGGTGCAATTACAATGAGTAGTGCACCTGCTATTTACGGTACAATTACTTTCAATGCAGGGTCTTCACTAAGTCAAGTACCTATTTATACAAGCGGCTCTACATTAACTTATAATGGTACAGCAGCGGTTGGTACAGAGTGGGGCAGTGGTGTTTCCTTAGGTGCGGGTGTGCCTCAGAATGTGACGATTGCATCAGGAACAATAACCACTCCAGCATCTTCTAGAAATGCTATGGGAAATCTAACTATCTCTAGTGGCGGATTAACCTTAGGTGCTAATTTACAGGTGAATGGCAGTTGGAATAACAGCGGCACATTTACTCCTGCAGGATATACGGTTACTTTTGGTGGTACTACTTCTAGTGTTACTATCACAAATGGTAGTGGCACTGAAACATTCTTTGGTCTCACTATCAGTAATAGTAGTGGAGTTACTTTATCAAGTAACGTCAATGCCACAAACTTATCGCTTACTTCCGGTGCACTTGATGTTTCTGCTTCAAATTATGCTTTGAGGGTAGCAGGTAATTTTGCTAATTCAGGCGGTTCTTTCAATGCTAGAACAGGAACAGTAACCCTTAATGGTAGTGGCACACAAGTTATATCTGGTTCAAATACCTTCTATAATCTTACTGATGTCACTACAGGTGCAACCATACAATTAACCGCAGGAACTACACAAACCATCAATGGCACACTTACATTAACTGGTTCTGTAGGGAATCTTTTAAATATATCTTCATCTGCAGCATCTATTGCCACAATTAATCCTGCTGCATCTTCGGTGAGTTATTGTTCTTTTAATTATATCACTAATAGTAATGTCGCTGCAATCAGTACTTCTAATTGTACAAATGGAGGTAATAATACCAATATTACCTTTAATGGCATTAAATGGATTGGAGGCTCTGCAGGGAATTGGGAAACCGCTGCGAATTGGAGTACAGGAACTGTGCCTTCTACAAATGACAATGTAGTATTTGATAATTCGATTCCTGCAAATACGAGTCCTACAGTTGCACTCTATTCTAGTCCTACTATCAATAATATAACTTATACAAATAGTAATGTAACCTATGCAATTGGGTCTGCATTTGCCATCAGTGGTTGTACAACTACTTCAAGTTCTGCAAGTGTCACATTGGGTTCGTCAAGTTCCTTAGTATTTCCAAATCAAACTGTCACTACAGGTAGTGGAGCTACATTTCAGTCAAGTACAGCTGTCTTATCTGTACAAAGTTCTACTGCAATTACCTTGTCTAAGACGGTAACTACAGGTGGTACGTCTCAATTGACTTTTACTCCAATTGGTACAATGACTGTTACAAGTATGAACTTAGTTGGAAGTACTGTACGAATTGCAGGTTCTACCTTTATTAATAGTGCATTAAGTCTTACAGGTGGTTCTATTTTTTCTATGAATGTTGCAAGTGGAAATACCATTCAATTAGGAAATGGAGGAGCATTCACATTAACAAATGATGCTAGTAACTATTTTTCTGGTAATGGTAATGGTAATCCAAGTTTGGTATTCTTGACATCCACTACTTTAACTCCTTATTTTGACCCAACCTCTTCAAATGTTCAATTGTTTGGATTAAGTCTTAGTAAAATAAATGCTACAGTTAATTTAGGTAGTTCTGTATCTACAAATAGACTTACTATGTCAGCTAGTGGTGCAAATTTGGTTGTAGGTGCCAATAATACATTTACAATAAATGGGAATGGAACATCAACAATAACTACTACAGGCGGAACAGTAGATGCGAGTGCTGCTGGCTCAAGTATGGTGATTTCTTCCTTGCATGCATCTGTATTAAATACTTCTGGATATCTATTTACAGCTGGTAAAACAATTAATTCATTAACTTTTAACGCTTCAGGTTACATATTTAATGTTCCACTAGCGTTAACAGTTAACAATTTGATTTTGCAAGCTGGAACAATTAATAATAGTGTCAATAACATAACGATTACTGCAGGGGGTAGTATTACTAAAGCAACAGGTGTTATCTCTGCTCCCCCCGTGTTTCTAGGCACTACAAATCTTACAATAACAGGTACTTCAACGGCAGGAAATGAACTACAACGTACAGGTGCGGGTTCATTGGGGTCTCTTTCTATAGTGAATGCTTCAACTGCTTCATCAATCCTAAGTTATACACTGAATGCAACAGGAATTTCTACTTATTCTTTGACTAGTGCAGGTTTTGGTTATTCATCAACTTCGCTTCCAACAATTACTGTTGGTACACAATGGGCAGCTAGTACTAGTTACTCTTTGAATCAACAAGTGTCTAATGGTACAAACTTATACTTAGTTACTACGGCGGGCACTTCAACTGCAACAGCACCTACTAATACATCAGGTTCTTCTGTAGCAGGCACTACAGGTGCAGTATTTACTTATGTTGGAACGCCTGCTTTGGCAACTGCGGTAGTTTCAAGTACAACAGGAACTGTTACAAGTATTGCGATTACAAATCCTGGCTCAGGATATACAAGTGCACCTGCTATTTCTATTGCCGCTCCTTCTGTAGCAGCATGGTCTGCAACGTCCTATGTGGCTAATAATGTGGTATACAATGGAGCAAATGTATATTATTGTTCTACAGCAGGTTCCGGAAACGCTGCCACAGCACCTACAGGAACAGGTACTACAACTGCAGATGCTACCGGTTATAAATGGACTTACATAGGCTTATATTCATCTGTAGCTGGAGCAACTGCAACTACTGCTTTGCCTGCTTCAAATGCAGTTTCTTTCACTTCCATAAATGTGAGTACAAATAGTGGAACCTATATTAGTAACCTATATTTCCCTAATCAGAGTACTGCTTTGTCAGTTACTGTAAGTGGTGGCGTTACTGTTGGTTCAACCTGTACTTTTAAAGCCTTTACACAATCAAGTCCTGTTTTACACTCGCTGATCATTGGCGGTGGCATCACGAATAATGGCGTGTTTGCTATGACGGGTACAAATACCTCTTCTGCTACAGACGTGACCTTGAATGGTAGTGGTACTGTTTCTGGTACAATGTCTTTTAATAACCTGACTATTTCAAATGCAGGTATTTCACTTTCATCTGCTACAGCAATTACAGTAAACGTGGCATTAACGGTTGGAGCTAATTTTACCTTACCTGTTAATACGTCTATCTCTACAGCTAACCTGATAGTGAATGCTTCAAATACCTTGACAGTTTCTGGCACCACAGCGGCCTCATTAAGTACTGCAAGTGCAACAAATGCAGTATTAACTGTTACAAGTAGCTCAGCAGCTGTCGTCAACAATGGAACGATAACTATTAATGGTTGGTATGCAAGTAATGTGGGAAGTAATTCTTCAGGTTCTTATTCAGGATCAGGTTCTTGGTCTTTTGGAAGTTATGCCGTTTTCCAAGGAACAGGATCAGGTACAGTTGTTCCCGTTGCAACTTGGGCTACAACTTCAACACTTTACTTCTCAGGAATTGCAGGTACACCACCTACTATTGGTACTCCTACAAGTAACACCTTTGGTAATATTATTTGGAACTGTCCAACACAGAGCTCTACTTCTTCGTATGTGCTCTCTGTTGCAACTCTTGCATCTGCATCTTCTTTTACAATTAATAATTTGATTGTATTAAATACAGGAACTGCTGCCACAAATGCGTATTTAAAGTTGTGCAATTCAAATTATTCTACACCCGCACCAACTATTAATATTGCCAATATTCAGGTAGGTAGTGGTGCTGCAGGATATGCGTTCAATGGAAGTACAATCTATACCGCTGCTTCAGGTATTGCCACTTTGACATTGTATTTCAATTCGGTTCCAGCTGGCACACCTGTAATCGCAGTGAGTGGAAATGTGCTTGTTGCAGGTAATTCATCAAATTCTGCAACTGCTACCCTAAATACAGGTAATGGATGTACACTCTCTACGCAAGGAAATCTGACTGTGAATCCTACTTTTAGCACATTCAATGCTACAGGTACCACAAGTGGATATGCTGATTTAACATTGAACGGTTCAGGAACAAGCGGTACTCCTCAACAAATTACAACTCCTAGTTCTCAGTCATTCCATAACGTCACAATAACTAACTCGACTTATGCAACTATTTCTGCATCATCTACTGCCACAACTACCACTGTAAATAGTGGTGCTACTCTAGCGCTAGGTGCTGCGTTGACTTCCACAACATCTACTATAAATGGTACACTACAATTGAATAGTGGTGGTAGTGTCGTTAATGCTCCTACTTATGGTTCGTCTTCCTCGCTTATTTATAATACGACTGCAACAATCGGAAACGAATGGGGTAGTGGAACTGCTGTCGGTATAGGCGTTCCTCAAAACGTGACGATAACTAGTACAGGCAATCTGACAACCGTAAGTTCTTCGAGAACTGTAGCAGGCAACTTACTAATCAATACGAGTGGTACGCTTGCCCTAGGTGGTGGACTACAGGTAAATGGTAATTGGAATAATAGTGGAACTTTTACACCAAACACTTATATTGTTTCATTTGGTGGCACCACTTCGGGTGTAACTATTACGAATGGTAGTGGTACAGAAACTTTCTATGGGTTGACCATAAATAACAGTAACGGAGTTGCTTTAAACAGTCATGTGACAGTAAATAATTCATTGGCCTTAACTAATGGTGTTCTAACAACTACAGGTTATATTTTAAACTTGGCTAGTACTTCAATCGCAAGTGGTGGTAGTAACGCTTCCTATATTAACGGACCTAT